>NZ_VMMT01000011.1:21098-51346 GCF_013277355.1 Streptococcus sp. 1343 | reverse complement strand
GAACAAGTGTGGAAAGAGATTCGTAAACGTGGATTTAAGAATAAAGCCTTTCGAACTTTGAAAGATGTCATGAATCAACTTCAAGATGTTATACAAGGACTGGAGAAGGAGGTGATAACGTCCATCGTTAATCGGAGATGGACTAGAATGCTTTTTGAAAGTAGATGAGTATTAAAACATGGTTTTGAGGTTGTAGATAGAACTGACGAAGTCAGTAACCATATATACGGCAAGGCGACGCTGACGTGGTTTGAAGAGATTTTCGAAGAGTAGCAAAATGGAAAAAGGAGTGAGTGAAGTACATCGCCTCCCCACTCCTTTTTCTGTTTTTAGGCTGTTTTTTCAACCTTCAAGATTTTTACATCATAGCTACCAACAGGCGTTTCAATGGTTGCTGTATCACCTGTTTTCTTGCCAATCAAGGCTTGTCCAATTGGGCTTTCATTTGAAACTTTACCTGCAAAGGCATCCGCACCCGCTGAACCTACGATAATATAAACTTCTTCTTCGTCCTCACCAATTTCTTGGATGGTGACTGTTTTACCAATCGCTACTTCGTCCTGGGCAACTGCGTCGCTATTGACGATTTCAGCATAGCGGATTTTTGTTTCTAAGCTAGAGATTTGTCCTTCGACAAAGGCTTGTTCATCCTTAGCTGCTTCGTACTCACTGTTTTCTGAAAGGTCACCGTATGAACGGGCAATCTTAATGCGTTCTACCACTTCTGGTCGACGAACCAATTTCAATTCTTCTAATTCTTTTTCAAGTTTTTCCTTTTCCTCAAGGGTCATAGGATATGTTTTTTCTGCCATTTTTCTCAACTTTCTTCTAATAATATTTTCTAAAGAAAATTATGTGAAGTATCACATAATTTTAGTTTGTTTGGTTTAATTTGCTGTTGACATGTTCAGCGACATTGCGATCGTGGTCTTCTTGATTATTAGCATAGTAGACCTTGCCTTCTGTGACATCTGCTACAAAGTAGAGGTTATCGCTCTTAGTTTGATTGATGCTTGACTCAATCGCATCCAGACTTGGACTATCGACTGGACCAGGCATGAGACCTACATTTTTATAAACATTATAAGGTGAATCAATGTTGGTATCAATCGCAACATCCTCAGCTAAGCTGATATTTTGCCCCAGTTTTCCTTGGGCATACAAGATTGCAATATTACTTTGAAGTGGCATATCACGATTCAAACGATTGTAGAATACACCTGCAATGAGCTTACGATCTTCTGTCTTGGCACCTTCTTTTTCGACCAAGGAAGCAATGGTCAACAACTCATTGACAGTCAAGTTTTTAGATTTGATAGTACTATAGTAAGGAGATAGGTTCTTATCCATAGCAGCTAACATCTCATCAATCAAGCTCTCAACAGTTGTGCTTTCCTTGATAGAATAAGTAGCTGGGAAAAGGTATCCTTCCAAACGATAACGCGCACCACTATCTTTTGCAGGCAAACTTTCCAATAAAGTAGGATATTTGGCTACTGCTTGACTGATAAACGTCTCATCTTGAACTTTTGCCAAGAAAGCCTCCGCTGTCAAAGACTCTTTGAAGTCACCTTCCAATTGACCCACAGCTTGTGCAATCTGATCCAAGGTATAACCTTCTGGAATTGTCAAAGTCGCAAGTACAGGTTCTTGCGGTTCATCTGTTCCACCTTTTTGCAACTCTTTGAGTAAGTCTTCTGTACTCATACTCTTTTGCAAATTGTAGTAACCCGCTTTCAAGTCGGTATAATTTTTATACTTGGCATAAAAGCTAAAAATCAGACCATGCTTTACCAAACCAGCTTTTTCAAGCGTCGTACCGATTTCTTGAACGTTTGAACCTTCTGGAATTCCAACCGTCACATATTTCTTAGAATTAGCATCGATAGGTAACAAAGAATCTAGCACGTACTGGTAACCAAAGTAACCACCTGCTGAGAGCAAGGCAAGGAATACAAGGAATGAAATCACAAAAGCTTTCACATGTGACTTCTTCTCTTTCTTAGACTTAACGGGTTTTGCTCCTTCTCTACGGCTACGACGTGGTGTATCGCTGATGATATCCACTGTTTCTGTAGCAGGCGTAGGTGTTTCTGGACCTGCTTGTTCTGCTTTTTTCTCTGCCGTCTTATAGGAAACAGCTACCCTTGTTGGGGTTTCATTGTATTCTCTTTCAAATTTCTTAGGTCTAACAGGACCTGGACCTGGTCCTGGTCTTGAACCACTTTCTTCCGCTGGAGAAGAAGGTACATCTTGACTTGGGTGAGTAGGCACGGTAGGAGCTTTTCTCATAATCTCCTCTACCGTTGACAAGGAATCAGCCATGAGTTCTTCAGCTGAAGGTTCATTTGCAGGAGTGCGAACTACTGCCTTATCTTCTTTCAGAACTTCATCATAGCCTTTTACTTTTTCTAAATCTCTCAGAATCTGCTCTTTAAAGCTTAATTTCTCTTCTTCTCTTGACTTTTCACTCAAAAGTTTTTCCTCCTTGTTGACAATCCATAATATTATATCTTAAAAGTCCAAGAAAAGCAACCTATGATACTTTTCCTAGCTTATTTTTTCGTTTCCCAAACCATATCATACCAGGTTTCCCCTGCAAAGGTTGACTGGGACAAGCCTTCATTGACAAATCCGTGCTTTTCATAGTAGGCGATGAGATAGTCATGACAGGTTAGGTTAATGCCATCTCTCTTATCTTCAAGAGCAACTTCTTTCAAGGCTATTAGTAATTTTTGTCCAAGTCCGAGGCCCTGTGCTTCTTTGGCAATAGAAAGACAGGTCACAGAGATATAACCACCAGGCTCATGACTATAGTCTTTTATTTCTTCTGTAAAGGACTGGTCTTGCAGATGGCGGTGTGGTCCAACTGGCCCTTCTATGTACCCCATGATTCTACCTACTTTTTCCGCAACCAGAAAAGAGGTCTGAATTTCTCGCAAATGCGATTCAAAAACAGATCGAGGAATAGCTTCTTCTACCGAGAAATTTTCTAGTTCAATCTCAACGATACGTTCTAAATCTTCTAATCTTGCTTGTCTGATCTTCATTGTACCTCCAGATAATAGGGATTAAACCAAATCATACTAAAACCCTGGCTAGTTTCATAAAGGGAAGTTTCTTCATCAATAAAACCGCTCATTTCAAAATAGGAAAGCAGCTCATCAGGACTCTTCAAACGAATCCCTTTGTAATCCAGCTCAACTGCCACCTCTTTCAAAGCCGCAAGAAGAAGTGTTCCCAATCCTTGTCTCTGATGGTCAGACTCAATGACTAAAGAATCTACTTTTAGACATTGCGGATTGTCTGACTGGGGACTTGATAGAATATAGCCTAAAAGTTGGTTTTCATCCCTAGCTAGAAGAAAGGTATCCGCACACTTACGGATACTTTCTTCTAAGATATGGGAAGGTTGCTGCTTTTCAGCCGGAAAAGACGAAGTTTGAAGTGCCTCTATCTCAGCCAAATCAGACTGACTTGCCTGAATGATCTTAATTGGAATTTCCATGAGAATAACCTATTGAACATTGCTTGTCAAGTTAGACAAGAGTCGTTCAAATGAATATTCATAGGTTTGGATATCTCCTGCTCCCATAAAGACATAGACAGCATTGTCATGGTCAAGGAGTGGTGAAACATTTTCAACAGTGATCACTTGGTGTTTCTTGTTGATTTTATTAGCTAGGTCTTCTACCTTGACATCTCCATGGTCTACCTCACGAGCTGACCCATAAATTTGCGCTAGGTAAACAGCATCTGCTTGGTTTAAAGCGTGGGCAAAGTCATCTAACAAGGCAATGGTTCTTGTAAAGGTATGCGGTTGGAAGACTGCTACAATTTCCTTGCTTGGGTATTTTTGACGAGCCGCATCCAAGGTCGCAATAATTTCTGTTGGATGGTGAGCAAAGTCATCGATAATCACTGTATCATTGACAATTTTCTCAGTGAAACGACGCTTAACACCAGCAAATGTTTTCAAGTGCTCACGCACCAAGTTCAAATCAAATCCTGCTGTGTAAAGAAGACCAATAACGGTTGTCGCATTCATGATATTGTGACGACCAAAGGTTGGGATGTGGAATTGACCCAATTCTTGTCCACGGAAATGAACAGTGAAGGTTGAACCAGTTGTTGAACGAAGAAGATCACTAGCTACAAAATCATTGCCTTCTACTTCAAAACCATAATAATAAATTGGTGCATCAGACGTAATTTTACGCAATTCTGCATCTTCACCATAGACAAAAAGACCCTTGGTAATTTGTTTGGCATAGTCGTTAAAGGCATTGAAAACATCCTCTAGACTTGTGAAATAGTCTGGATGGTCAAAGTCAATGTTGGTGATAATAGAGTATTCTGGGTGGTAAGGCATGAAATGGCGCTCATATTCGTCAGATTCAAAGACAAAATATTTGGCATTGGCCGAACCACGACCTGTCCCATCCCCAATCAAGAAGCTGGTATCTGTGATGTGAGACAAGACATGAGACAACATACCTGTCGTTGAAGTTTTTCCATGTGCTCCTGCTACTCCCATGCTAACAAAGTCACGCATAAAGCTTCCTAGGAACTCATGGTAACGTTTGTAGCTGATACCATTTTGGTCTGCATAGGCAATTTCGACGTTGTTATCTGGACGAAAGGCATTTCCAGCGATAATTTCCATATCACCGTCTAGATTCTTTTCATCAAAAGGAAGAATGGTAATTCCTGCCTGCTCAAGACCTCGTTGAGTAAAGTAGTACTTTTCAACATCTGAACCCTGTACCTTATGCCCCATTTGGTGCAACATCAAGGCCAAGGCACTCATCCCTGATCCCTTAATCCCGATAAAATGATATGTCTTTGGCATGTTTTCTCCCCTATTCTGTAATTCTGGTCAGATTCAACTCTTGGGCAACCCGACGTTCTTGTTCTGTTTGTTTACTTTTTTTATTGTAGATTTGGCTCTTCTTTAGAAAATCATAGTTGTTTTTCTTTGGAGCAGGTGCTGACACTTCTTCATTCTTGGTAGGGATAGAATGAACTTCCTCCGCTAAGATATAATGAGACTGGGTCAATTTTTGGCTATATCTGACAAATTCACCAGGATTTTCCTTTTGGAAAGGAGTTGTCGGTTGGTTGCCCTGTCTAAGAAGGCCTGATTTAGAATGACGTCTCGCACGGCTGAAATCCTGAGTTAGATAGTTAGCAGAGCGTTTCTTTTTCAAGTCTGCACGCGCTTCTTCACGCGCCACCTCCGCATAGCTCTTTCCTTCTTTTTTTACCCCTAAAGGAGCCTTTTTAGGTTTCTCTACTTGCTTTTCAAGCGGTTTTGCTGGTTTTTCTTCAGCAATAGGAGCCCATTCTAAATAATTTTTATCCCGATACTCACCCTTGATATTACTGATCAGATCAGACTCATCGTACAAGTTCATGACTGGCATTTCAGTCAGCATGACCTCGTCATCTGACACCAATGGAAATCGTTCTTGTTTCATTTTCTATTTCCTTTCAACACTTCATTATAGCGTATTGTCTTGATTTTTCAAGTGCTGGCTTCAGAAATTCCCAAAATTTCTCTAATTTCTGCTAGGGTGAGACTGCCACGTGACTCTGTGCCGTCCAATACTTGTGACACCAGATGTTTCTTTTGTTCTTGGAGTTCCTGAATTTTTTCTTCAATGGTTCCCTTGGTCACCAAGCGATAGACCTCAACCGTTTCTTCCTGACCCATCCGATGGGCACGGCCAATGGCTTGCGCCTCAACAGCAGGATTCCACCAAAGATCGACCAAGATAACCGTATCAGCACCTGTCAGGTTCAGACCGACACCACCAGCCTTGAGGGAAATCAGAAAGGCATCTCTTTCCCCTTGGTTAAAGGCCTTGGTCATGTCTTGTCTTTCCTTGGCTGGGGTTGAACCCGTAATTTTAAAGGAAGTCAAGCCCAAGTCTGGCAGTTCTTGTTCAATTTTCTCCAACATTCCCTTGAACTGCGAGAAAATCAAGACACGGTGTCCGCCGTCTGCCACCTGTACCAGCAGGTCTCGGAGACTATCCAGTTTGCCACTGGCTCCCTGATAATCTTCCATAAAGAGGGCAGGAGTGTCACAGATTTGGCGCAAGCGCATCAGACCAGACAAGATTTCCACACGACTTCGCTGAAATTCCTGATCTGACACTTGAGCCAATCTATCTCTCATCTGTTGCAACTGGGCTAGGTAGATAGCCTTTTGCTGGTCTTCCAGTTCATTCTTATAAACTACTTCAATCAAATCTGGCAATTCAGTCAGCACTTCTTCTTTCTTGCGCCTCATCACGAAAGGCTTGATAAACTGAGCAACGCGCTCAGCTGGTAATTTCATAAATTCTTTCTTGCTTGGCAAAAGTCCTGGCATGACGATTTGGAAAATAGACCACAACTCACCCAGATGGTTTTCAATCGGAGTTCCTGACAAGGCAAAGACAGACGGCACCACAAATTGTCTCAAAGTCTGAGCAATCTTGGTCTGGGCGTTTTTCATGACCTGAGCCTCATCTAAGAAAAGGAAGTCAAAGGCCATCCCCTGATAAAGCTCACTGTCCTGACGGAAGGTAGCATAGCTCGTCACATAGATTTGATGGCTATCAGCAAGAATCTCTTCACGACTAGCTTTCAAACCATGAACAACAGCCACATCCAACTGTGGGGCAAACTTCTGAAATTCATCTGCCCAGTTGTAAATCAAACCTGACGGTGCTAAAATCAAGACCCGACTTTCTTTTGTCACTTGACTGGTCAAAAAAGCAATAGTCTGCAGGGTTTTACCAAGTCCCATATCATCAGCCAAAATTCCACCAAAACCATAGTGATGGAGCATTTGCAGCCAGCCGATTCCCTTTTCCTGATAATCTCGCAAATCGGCCTGAACCTGAGTTGCTTGTCTAGGGAAGTCCTCTGGATGCGTCAAGTCGTGAGCCAGATTCTGGAATTCTTGTGAAAAAGAAACACGGTCTCGCCCTTCAAAGAGATGAGCTAAACTGTAGGCCAAAGATTTCCGAGCCTGCAAGGTCCCATCTTTTAATTCAAATTGCCCCAGCTCCTGTAGATTTTGACGAATTTTCTTGGTTTCTTCATCGAAAAAGTAGACTTTATTAGACGAATCAATATAAAAATATCGATTATCAACCAAGGCCTGCATAGCTTGGTCAATTTCCTCTTGGGCTATATCTTGAAAATCAAATTGAATTTCCAAGAGACCTCCCTTGGAAGTAATCTGCACTTGAGGGCTTGCTAGACTATAAAACTCTTCTAACTTGTCTGATAAATCAACATTTCCAAGTTTTTCAAAGACTGGAATGATTTCATGGAAGAAATGATAGACAGACTCTGCTTTTAAGGCCTGACGCCAAGATTGAAAATCTGCTTCAAAGCCCGCAGCCAAACAGACTTGGAAAATTCTTTCTTCTAAGTCCGTGTCACTTGAAAATGGTAATTCTTCTAGCTCTTGTCGGCTAGATACCTGTCTATTTCCATAATCAAACTGAATTTCTAAACGAATCCGATTATCTTCTTCCCTGTCAAAGTAAAAAGAGGGCGCAAAAGTTTTGATTTGTAGACGTTCTGGAGCTGAAACGGTACCCATCTGGATAAAAAGAGTCAGACAGGAGGCCAATTTGTCTCGATCACTGCTATCAAATTGCAGGTATTTCTTTCCTTGTTGACCCACAGGTAACACTTTAATTTCCTTGAGAAGACGCATCTGCTGGTCTGTTAAAAAATAAACCTGACCTTTATGGAAAAGTACTGCTCCCTGATAAAAGACATTGACCCTAGGACTCTCACTGATTTCCATTTCAAAATAGTCCGAGTATTCTGTTACTGTAAAGGCAAATAGATTGGCATCAGCATGCATATCCTGAAAAAGCAGGGTTTGGTAGCTATCCACTTGATGGTCAAATTGAAAATGGGGCAAGGCCATCAGTAAATTCACACCCTGCTCAAAAAAGGTCAGAGGGAAAAAGAGGTGCCGACCTTGGTTTTGGAAAAAGAGGTCTGGAGCCTGTCCTTCCTCCATCAGTCCTCGCAAGAAAGTCAGAAGTTCTTGGCTAGCCTCATCAAAGGCTTCCCAAGAAAGAGACTCCTCATAAATCTTGCCAATCATATACGACTTTCTCTGCTCGACAATCCTTAAAAAGAGTGGAATATCCCGAATGACATAGTATTTTTGGCTATTGATTTGGCCGATTCTCAGAGTCCACAAGATATGATTGGTCCCTGCTTCCACCTGCCCCACAGCCGATAATTCATAGGCACGTTCTGATTTTGGAGACAAGATTCGGTCCAAAAATTTGCCACCCAAGGTCACCTTGGTTTCAACGGCCTCTTTTTCTTCATGGCCTTCTTCCAGACTCTGCAAGATTTCCTGACCACGCTCATCATTTTTTAGAAAATGCTCCAACGCTGCCAAATGCACACAGTAGCCCCTCTTTTGGAAAAAATCGCAAGCACAAAAAACCAAATCATCCTCTAAACTATAGCGCAGTTCTTCTTCTGCAACGCGAGCGTAGAGCCGATTGTTCTTTTCCTTGATGATGTCAACCTTACCAGTTTCATAAAGGGCAACGCCTTCGATACGGACTTTCCCCGGAATCAATTTAGCCATATTTTTACCTTTACCTTATCTTTTTATTATACCATATTTTCCCCTATGAAAATAGCCTTCTAGGGACACTTTTCTCCTAGAAGGCTGGATTTTTAACGTTTGGCAAAAGTCGTCACAATCCGCTGACAAACTTCTTGCAACAGAGATTTAGGCATGGCTACATTGAGGCGGGCATGAAGACTTCCTTCCTCCCCAAAATCCAAACCACGGTTGAGGATAACCTTGGCTTCATTTCTCAACAGCTCTTGCAATGCTTCATCAGTCAGGTCATAGGCTGAAAAATCAAGCCAAATCAAGTAGGTTCCTTGCGGTTTCATGACCTTGATTTTAGTCTCTTTTCCAAATAAATCCACCACATAATTGATGTGGTCTTCAAAAACTTGCTTGAGTTCCTCTAACCAATCCTTCCCATAGCGATAAGCAGCTTCTGTCGCCAAATAACCCAAGCCTGAAATTTCATGCTGATTATTGGTCAACTGGCGTTTCTGGAAAGCCAGTCTCAACTTAGGATTTTCAATAACTGCATAGGAATTTTTTGTCCCAGCAATATTAAAGGTTTTAGTAGCACTGCTCAAGACAATCGCAAATTCTTTAAAGGCAGGATTGATGGTATTGAAAGAGTGGTGTTTGTGACCAAAGAGGGCCAAATCTTGGTGAATCTCATCTGAAACCAAGAAAACACCGTGTTTTTGGCAGAGTAAACCAATCTTCTCCAACACTTCCTTTTCCCACACACGTCCACCAGGATTGTGAGGGTTGCAAAGAATATAGAGTTTGACATCCTCTTCTACCAAATCCTTCTCAAGTTGGTCAAAGTCAATCTCAAACAGACCATCCTTTTCCACCAAAGAATTGGTAATCAATCTACGATTGTTCAACTTGACACTGCGAGCAAAGGGTGGGTAGACAGGTGTGTTAATCAGAACCGCTTCGCCTTCTTTTGTAAAGGCTTGAATAGCTGTTGAGATGGCTGGTACCACACCCTCGATAAAGACAAGAGCCTCTTTGTCAAAGTGGTAGCCGTGTTGTGTGGCTTCCCACTTTTGAACTTCCTTAATTAACTCTTCACTGGCATAGGTATAGCCATAAACCAGTTGATCAGCGTAAGTCTGCACGGCTTGGCGGATTTCAGGCAAGACTACAAAGTCCATATCCGCTATCCAAGCTGGTAGGACTTCGCTATCCGTTTCTGCTTCTTTCCATTTATAGGTATGGTGCCCTAAACGATTGGGCAGGCTTGTAAAATCATATTTTCCCATCTTTGTCTTATCCTTCTAAAGCTTGGCGCAAATCTGCAATCAAATCTCTAGCATCCTCAATCCCAATTGACAAGCGCAAGAGGTCATCTGTCAAACCATAAGAATGGCGCACTTCTGCTGGAATATCAGCATGAGTTTGCGTCGTTGGATAAGTAATGAGACTTTCTACCCCACCCAAACTTTCCGCAAAAGAGAAGACCTTGAGACTGTTCAAAATATGAGGAATGCGCGTTTCATCGACTACTTTAAAGGAAATCATCCCCCCACGACCAGTATAGAGAACCTCCTTGACTGCTGGAGAATCCTTCAAAAAGGCAACCACTTCTTGGGCGTTAGCTGTTGAGCGCTCCATACGAAGAGACAAGGTCTTGAGACCACGAAGCAACTGGTAGCTGTCAAACGGTGACAAGACTGCCCCTGTCGTATTGAGATTGTAGAAAAGCTTCTCGTATAGTTCTAAACTATTGGTCACAACCACTCCAGCCAAGACATCATTGTGTCCTGCCAGATACTTGGTTGCTGAATGGAGAACCATATCTGCTCCATCTTCGATCGGACGTTGGTAGATAGGGCTATAGAAGGTATTGTCCACCACCACTTTGGCACCCTTAGCATGAGCCAATTTTGCTAGTTTTTCGATATCAAATTCCAACATCAAGGGATTGGTTGGGGTTTCGATATAGAGAACATCCACATCCTTTTCTAACTCGGCAATCAACTCTTCTTCTGTATTGGCATAGGTAAAATGGAAATGACCTTCCTGCTCCACTTGGTTAAACCAGCGAAAAGAACCACCGTAAAGATCACGCACTGCCAAGACCTTACTTCCTACTGGAAAGACGCTAAAGGCCAGTACAATAGCTGACATCCCTGAGCTAGTCGCTAGGGCATAGTCTGCTGACTCAATAGCCGCCAAGACTTCCTCAGCCTTACTGCGAGTTGGATTTTTAGTGCGCGTATAGTCAAACCCAGTAGATCGACCAAACTCTGGATGCTGATAGGTCGTTGAAAAATGGAGCGGTGTCACCAATGCACCTGTCGCTTCATCTGACTTAATGCCCGCCTGGGCCAAAATTGTGTTAATGTGTAATTCCTTGCTCATACAATACCTCCAAATCTATAGTAACTATTGTACCACTTATTTTCATCAACTCATTTTCTTCTTTTCAAGAGCTAGCTATAGTTTCAAACTATAGACTTATACTCTTCGAAAATCTCTTCAAACCACGTCAGCGTCGCCTTACCGTATATATGTTACNNCTATCTGCAACCTCAAAACCGTGTTTTGAGCTGACTTCGTCAGTCTTATCTACAACCTCAAAACACTGTTTTGAGCAACCTGCGGCTAGCTTCCTAGTTTGCTCTTTGATTTTCATTGAGTACTAGCTAGTAAAACTAAAAAGAATCCAGAAAAGCTTCCAGATTCTTTTGTGAAAATCCTTGCTAGGGCTTACTTAGACTGAAAGAAATCCTGTTTGACTAAATAGTCATAATGCTCTTTGTTAAATTGATACTGACCTACATGCTGACTAATCTGACCAACATCCACAGAAAAAATATAGGCTTCATTTTGATAGTTCCAGTTCAGCCTAACTGTATTCAAGACTGGCTTATAAGTAAAATCTTGAACTTGATTCCAAGGCATCTCTACGACTTGATTAGAACGATTTTCAGTTATATCACTGATGTCCATCAAGAAAATCCCCTTAGGTGTGAATGCCAGAATTTTAGGCTTCACACTCGACTGAACATAGTAGGAACCACCTATAATGAAAAAATCACTAAAGGATTTCAACCATGTCTTTTTCTTGAAAGCCATCAGAAAATTCTTTTGCCCTTCAATGCGGCAAGTTGAGAGAAAGGATGCAATCTGTTTTTCTGTCGCAAATTCCATAATCGCGCCCATGATGATACCTCCATAAAAATCACTAAATAGGCAGATAAGAACTCTTCACATAAAAGAAGAACTTATCATTTGTTGCGTTTTATCTTACTTTTTCAGTAGACGGCATCCCTCCTATAACATTACCCTAGCATATGCATACTTCAATCAACATTGGGTAGATTTTCGAAAATAGCGTCTCACATTTATGTTATATTCATTATAACATAAACTCAAGAAACAAAGAAAAAAATGTGAGATTTTTCTTCCAAATTTACTATCATTCTATTAAAAAACGACAGCTTCCTTCGAAACCATCGTTTTTCTTGAAAAATCCTTATTTGACATGTTTTGCCAATTCTTCTTGGGCTTTTTTATTAGATTCTTCTTTTTCTTTCAGCCATTTTTCTCTGGCTTTTGCATATTCGTCTGTTGTGACAATCTTATCCTGTACTTTGAGGTACTTAAATGATTCGACCCCTTTATTACCAGCCAATGAATAAGGTGCTGAGAAAGGAACTGTTTTTCTCAAGCCAGGTGTTCCACCCAATGAAACATTTGGAATCGCTAGAGAACTATCTATCAACCATGCTTGAATATCAGCATATTTTTCATAACGTTTGGCTGGGTCTTGCTCCTTATTAGCCTCTTCCAACATTTGAGTATAAGTGTCAAGTCCAACTGCCTTAGCCTTGTCGTTGGCTTCACCAGGCTCGAGTCCAAGATTTTGTAGAACCCCACCATTCTTGACACTAAAGATATCAAGATAGGTTGATGGATCTAAGTAGTCAGGACCCCAACCACCATTGTAAAGGTCATAATCTTTTTGAGCTGCTGTTTGAGCAAAGTAACTTGAGTTATGATAGTCCTCTGTTGATAACTGTTGGATATCAATAACGACGTTCTCCGTACCTAAAGCTGCTTCAATAGATTGCTTCATAGAGCTTACTTCTTGAATCCCCTTCTTAGAAGCTTGGTCAACTGTCGCATCCAAATGAATAGGGAATTGAACTCCCTTAGCTTCTAGCTCTTTCTTGGCCTCAGCAAATTTAGCCTTGGCTTTCTCAGGATTGTAATAAGGGTCTTGACCATCCGCAAAGTTGATACCTTGCCATTCCTTACCATAATTGACCATCTTAGAGGCTACTACTTCACCAAAGTCTTTTCCCTTGATACTTACAAAGGTTGGAGGAACAACCAAGTTACGCAAAATCTTAGTCGCTCCGTCTTCTCCCTGAGTTTGAGCCCCATAGGCTGTACGATCATAGGCAAAGTTAATAGCTTGACGGAAGTTTTTATTAAGAACTGCTTCCTGAGCTGATTTCTTTTCAATGTCGGTCGTCTTAGAAGTAAATTTATAAGCTTGTCTATCTAGGTTAAAATTCCAGTAATAAGACGTAGCAGTCTGCATACTGTAGATGATATCATCTTTGTATTTTTCTTTAATCCCTTCAAAACTTGAACTATTTGGATAGAGACGAGCGTAGCTATAGGCTCCGTCTGTAAAGTTACGAACAAGAGCATCTTGGTCACTACCATCATAGTAGGTCAATTTAACATCATCTACAAAGACATTTTTAGCATCCCAGTAGTTAGGATTTTTCTTGTATTCGATGACAGATTTTGAAACAAAAGCTTTCATCAAGAAAGGTCCACTGTACAAAATATTAGCAGGGTCTACCTTGCCAAAATCATCCCCTTTTGATTTTAGGAAATCCGCATTGACTGGGAAAAGAATGGTTGATGTCGTTTTTGAGTTCCAGTAAGGTTCTGGTCGAGCCAAGGTGTATTGAACCGTTTGGTCATCAAGAGCCTTGACACCGACAGTTGAAAAGTCGCTTGTTTTACCAGTGATATAGTCATCCAAACCTGCAACAGAGTCCTGCACTAGATACAAGGCTTCTGATTTTTTATCAGCCGCATATTGCAAACCTGTCACAAAATCTTGGGCAGTTACAGGAGCATATTCTTCTCCCTCAGAAGTAAACCACTTGGCATCCTTACGAAGTTTGTAGGTATAGGTCAAACCGTCCTTAGAAACACTCCAATCCTCTGCCAAGGATGGCACATAGTTCCCATATTGGTCATTTTCCATGAGACCATCTACCAGGTTGGTCACAATATCATTTGTTGTTGCGCGGTTTTCTGCTAGATAGTTCAAACTAGATGGATCACTTGAATAAACATAGTTATAGGTTTTTGATCCTGTGCTAGAATTTCCACACGCGCTCAATAAAATTCCTGTACCCAGGACAAGACCTGCCAAGGTTAGATATTTGCTCTTAGACTTTTTCATTTCCAGAACCTCCTGATTTAAAGATCTGTTTTATTATACAACGTTTAGTTTGTTTAGTCAATGATTTTGTCCAAAAAAATCGAAAAAGGCCTCATCTTCTACTCTTAAAAGATAATTTTAGCTGTTTTGACGCTAAAAAAAGGAATAAGTTTCAAGTTCTCCTAAAAGATTGTTCAACTTATTCCTTTTATTTATAAATGCTATCTTAAGAAAACTTAAATTTTGCTCGCAACTGGGCAGCTTTGGCCTGTCCAATAACCTTATCTAAGAGACGAGTATAGAGACTCATGAATCCGTAGAGTCCACCCCCCATGGCACCGACAAGAGCTACATAAAAGAAGCTCCACAAACGTCCACTTGGTTGGAAGAAAAATTCTAACAGCCACTGGATGGTTCCTATTAACAGAAACATGACTAGGGTCAGCAAACTGATTAAAATGATTCGCTTCACAATCACCTTGCGCTTAACACCCGTTACTTTACAAATATCCCGATACATCAAGACGTTAGGAATGATAAGAGCGATGGTTGTTGAAATCAAGGGACCATAACTGTGGAAAAGGGCGATGGTAGGCAGTTGCAAGACCAGCTTGGCAATAGAACCATAGATAAAATAGAGAACGGCCTTACGGTTGCGGAACATAGCCTGAAGCATTGGAGACAAGACCATGTACAAGCCTAAAATAATAGACTGCAAAACTGCAAAGACAAACAAGCCCATGGCCAAACTATCTGGCTTGCCATAAAAGACTGTATAAAGAGGTTCTCCTACCATGACCACTCCAACCGTTGCTGGTAGCAGAAACATAAAGAGTAGGGTGAGACTGTCCTGAACGAGACGAGAAGCTGCCTTCAAGTCTCCCTTGATATAGTTTTCAGTCAAAAGTGGCAAGCCTACACTCCCAATAGAAACCCCAACAGAAATCAAAATCATCGTGATTTTATTAGGATTGGCTGAGAAATAAGAAAACATGATAACCAAGTCCTCATTGCTGTAGTTGGTAAACCAGCTCATACTATTGATAAAGGTCAGCTGGTCCAAAATCTGGAAGAGCTGGATGGCAGACCCTGTCAAGATAAAAGGAATGGCTTCCTTAATGGTATCGATCAAAAGATGCTTGCTGTTAATCTTATCTCCTGTTTCAAGGACTCTTTTGAGTAAGCCTTCTTGAGCAAGGAAATAAATCAAAACTGCAAAACTAGCTACCATGCCGACAAAGGCAGCAAAGGTGGATTGGGTAACCGCTACTAGGTAATCTCCTGAACCAAGTTTCATAATGATAAAGGTTGCTAGGAGCATCCAGATAACACGAATGACCTGCTCAGCAATTTGGCTCATGGCATAAGGTTTGAGATTATTCATCCCTTGGAAAAATCCTCGGATAACACTCATAGACGGGAAAATCAAGACTCCCCAAGCCAAGCTTTGCATGATTGGGATCAAGTCTTTGCCCACGCCAGACAAGTCTGCTAGCCAAGGAGCAAAGAGATACAAAACTAAAGCAAAAACCAGGCCTAGTCCTGTCATAAAGCCTAAAAAGCTCCGAATCAGGGCAAAGCTATGCTCCTCTTCTCTCATGGTATTGTACTTGGCAACTTGCTTGGCCACTGCAACCGGAATACCTGCTGTTGAAACCAGCAAGAACCAAGCATAGATATTGTAACCCATGGTAAAGAGACCATTGGCCGTAGCCGCATAAGACCCCATCCAGATGTACCAAGGGATAATATAGATGGCCCCAAGCAGGCGACTGATAAAGTTACTAGCCGTTAGCCAAGCAGTCCCCCGTAACATCTGGGCCTGCTGGTGATTGTTTTCGTGCGACATAGATTCCTCATTCAATTTTGATAACTAGGAAACACTCCTTATCTTCCATTATAAACTTTTCCTTGTTACTTGTAAATTTGCGACTTTCGGTTTACAATAGAAAGTATGATAAAGATTGAAACCATATTAGATATTTTAAAGAAAGATGGTCTCTTCCGTGAGATTATCGACCAAGGACATTATCACTACAACTACAGCGAAGTTGTTTTTGATAGTATCTGTTATGACAGCCGCAAGGCCAAAGAAAAGAGCCTCTTTTTCGTCAAGGGTGCTGCCTTTAAGAAGGTATTTCTGCTTTCTGCCATCTCTCAAGGACTCGGTTGGTATGTTGCTGAAAAGGACTATGAGGTTGGTATTCCTGCCATTATCGTCAGCGATATCAAGAAAGCTATGAGTCTGATTGCTATGGAATTTTATGGAAATCCACAGGAAAAACTCAAACTCCTTGCCTTTACTGGAACCAAGGGTAAGACAACAGCAGCTTACTTTGCTTACAACATCCTATCTCAACGCCACCCAACCGCCCTCTTGTCAACCATGAATACGACTTTAGATGGCAAGACTTTCTTTAAGTCTGCATTGACAACTCCTGAGAGTATTGACCTCTTTGATATGATGCATCAAGCTGTACAAAATGACCGTACCCACCTCATCATGGAAGTCTCCAGTCAAGCCTATCTGGTCAAACGTGTCTATGGTCTAACCTTTGATGTGGGAGTTTTCCTCAATATCAGCCCAGACCATATCGGCCCGATTGAACACCCTAGCTTTGAAGACTACTTCTACCACAAACGTCTCTTGATGGAAAATAGCCGAGCAGTCATCGTTAACAGTGACATGGACCACTTTTCTGTCTTGAAAGAACAAGTGGAAAATCAAGACCATGATTTCTATGGTAGCCAATCAAATAATCAAATCGAGAATTCCAAAGCCTTTAGCTTTTCAGCTACGGGTAAACTCGCTGGTGATTATGATATCCAACTCATTGGCAACTTCAACCAAGAAAATGCAGTTGCTGCTGGACTTGCTTGTCTCCGTCTCGGAGCAAGTCTTGAGGACATCAAAAAAGGCATCGCTGCAACCCGCGTTCCTGGTCGTATGGAAGTCCTCACCCAGAAAAATGGCGCCAAGGTCTTCATCGACTACGCCCACAATGGGGATAGTCTGAAAAAACTCATCAATGTGGTTGAAACTCATCAAACTGGAAAGATTGCTTTGGTTCTGGGTTCAACAGGAAACAAGGGAGAAAGTCGTCGTAAGAACTTTGGCCTCCTCCTCAATCAACATCCTGAGATTCAAGTCTTTTTGACTGCTGATGACCCCAACTATGAAGACCCAATGGCCATTGCAGATGAAATCAGTAGCTACATCAATCATCCTGTTGAAAAAATTGCGGATCGCCAAGAGGCCATCAAGGCAGCTATGGCTATCACAAATCACGAATTAGATGCAGTTATTATTGCTGGTAAGGGAGCTGATTGCTACCAAATCGTCCAAGGAAAAAAAGAAGCCTATCCTGGAGATGCAGTCGTAGCAGAAAATTATTTATAAGGATTGTAAAAAAAATCAAGGGAAAATGAAACCCTTGATTTTTTCCTATTCTTTAGTAAAAACGTTTTTCAAACCTTCAACGGCACCTTCTACAGCACCTTTAGCATCTTCAACTACTTCTTTTGCCTTAGCAACTGTTTTTTCAACAGCTCCTTCAAGTTCTGTCTTGCTGTCTCCAGTAACTTTACCAAAACCTTCTTTGACAGCGCCTGTTGCTTGTTCCAATTTGTTTTCAAGTGACATATGATTGTCTCCTTTAGTTTTATTCCGATATGTGTTATCGGTTACATTAGTATAAACTTATCGATAGATAAAGTCAAACAATGTGCTCAGAAAAAGCAATCACACTAAATAGAAAGTTAATCTCTCCTTGTCAAAATCGACAGCCAACTCATACTTTCCATCTTCATTTTGGACTATATAACCCAGGACAACTAAACTGTCCACAAAGATATCACGGCGTTTCTGCATCAGTTGATCTTTTTTGAGAAATTTTAGCAAAAAAGTTGTCATGTATTTGAGGGCATACTCAGGATTAACATCTCCTAAAATGTCATAAAGTTCCTGCTGTTTTTCTGTCAAAGGATACTGATGTTTGACCTTGTAGAAATAATTGGACAGGGTCATTTTTGATCTTGCAAAGTCCGTCTTTTCAACTAAAATAGCTGCATTGGTTTGATTGCATAATTCCGTCTCAAAACGCTGCTCCAACAAGGCTTGATAGACCGGACTAGCTTCTCTGACAAAAATCTCTTGATCCAGTTCAAGACTATCAAGTGATTCAAGCATAGGAAGATTGAGGTAATAACGCTTATTTTCCCGTAGAATCAAGCCTGCCTTTATATACTCTTCCATGAGTTTGTCAACTGCTACATCTGGAAACTTGGCCTTAATTTCCCGTAAAATCACATCATCATGCTGGTCCAGATAGCGGATCAATTCTCCAAAAAATGGCTGTCTCGTCAAACGAGATGGATTAAAAATCTGAATCATGAAGATTCCTTTCTTTACATTCTAACAGAGGCGATGCTGCCAACTGACTAGGATTGGTACCAGCTTGGTTCAGAGGAACAGGCAGACCTAGTTCTCTGTAATACTCTCTCCAAAAGTCACTAATCTCCTGCTCCCCATCCCTAAATTTCATGGGAATAGTTTCAAAAATGGGGAGAATTTCTGCCATGTACTGGGAACAGTAAAAACCAGCTCCATCTGGATAGAAAGAAGCATTGTAGGGAGCCCCTAGATGTTTGCAAGCTTTTTCCTTCACCGACTGGATATCCATTTCTGGGTAAACATAGAGGTCGTACAAGTGATTGGGCTCAAAGAAGTCTGCAGGTTCTTGACAGACAACACCAGCCTGTCCACTAGCGTGGTAAATCATCCCATCCAAATAAATGACAACATGGTTATAGTTGCCTGTGGAAGTCTGGATGGCCTGTCCCATATCTGACTCATCTCTCACAAAAATCAAATCGCCATTTGCTAACATGCTTCACTCCTAGAAAAAAAGGAGCCGAAACTCCTTTCGATATAAGGCAAACTAGACTTTCCGATTTTGAACTGACACCTAAAATCTTACGCATTAAAGCTTTCAGTCAATTGAGGTACAACTTGTTTCTTACGTGAAACGGCACCAGCAAGGAAGGCATGATTGTTTTCAAGTTTGAAGTTGAAGGCTGCTTCAACCTTATCCATGTTAGCACCAAGTGCTAGGATTTCTGAGTTTGAGTTGACTATATCTGTAATCATCAAGACAAAGTCAGAGTAACCGTTTGCTTCGTTAGCAGCTTGCATTGCAGCTTCAATTTCTGCTTGGCGTTCCAATACTTCAGCGATGTCCACTGTGTTTACTTGGGCAACACGGACATTATTTCCGTTCAATTCAAAAGTCTTAGCATCGATGTCAATCAATTCGTCAGCAGATTTGCTAGCCAAGTTTGTACCAGCTTTCAGCATAGCCAAGCCATACTCTTCCAAGTTTACACCAGCCAATTCAGCCAATTCAGGAGCAATAATCTTATCTGTTGGATGTGTTGTTGGTGATTTCAAAAGAAGGGTATCTGAAATCAAACCTGAAAGCATCAAACCAGCAATCTCTTTAGGCACAGCTACACCATGTTCTTTGAACATACGATAAACGATTGAAGACGCTGAACCAACTGGCTCCAAACGCATGTAAAGTGGGCTTGCAGTTTCAAAATTAGCCACACGGTGGTGGTCCACCACACCATAAACTTCTACTTCAGCGATATCTGATACAGATTGTTGGAATTCATTGTGGTCAGTCAAGATAACTTGCTCTGCTCCTTCTGCTTTGGCAGAAGTAATAACACGCGGTGCTTCTACACCAAAATAGTTCAAGACAAAGGCTGTTTCTTCATTTGGAGTTCCAAGAGCAACAGCTTCCGTATCCAAACCGTAAGCTTCTTTTGCAAGGTAGGCAAAGGCTACAGACGACCCGATGGCATCTGAGTCTGGATTTTGGTGACCAAATACTAGAATCTTATACATGATAATACCTCATTTTGTTTATTCTCTTTATTGTAGCATTTTTTTCGCTTTTTGACAAAAGTAAGAGGAGTCAAAGGGCTCCTCACAATTCTTCAAAATAACTGAGTAAATTTCTATCTTGATTTTCAGATAAAAATTGCTCCTTCTGTGGTCGTTTCTTACGCTTGAGAAGGGCTTCTGCCGACATGGCTTCTTCCTTACTGGCAAAACCTTGAGCATAGATGAGTTTGACTGGCAAGCGTGCTCGTGTGTATTTGGCTCCCTTCCCACTATTATGGACAGCGAGGCGTCTCTTCACATCAGTCGTATAGCCTGTATAGTAGGATCCGTCACGGCACTCCAGCACATACATATAAGCCTTATAATCCATAATAAATCTCTTCGAGTTCCGGCGTATAAGAGCCATCATCATTGTGAACAATGAGAGGTGGTAAGACCTTAAAGCCACTTGTTGAACCATCCTTGATAGCTTCAATCAAGAGCATATTGGCTTCCTTTTCCTTTTTTGGATAGACAAATTGCAGACGCTTAGGGGCTAGATTATGCCGTTGTAACGTATCCAAAATATCCAGAAGTCGATCAGGACGATGAACCATGGCCAAACGCCCATTAGATTTGAGAATACTCTGGGCACTACGACAGATTTCCTGCAAATTGGTCGTGATTTCATGTCGCGCCAAGAGATAATGTTCACTCTCGTTCAGGTTTGAATGAGGATCCACCTTGAAATAGGGCGGATTACACAAAATCATATCCACCTTACTTCCCTGGATATAAGCAGGCATATTTTTCAAATCATCACAGATGACCTCCATCTGCTCTTCCAAACCATTCAAACGGACAGAGCGCTCAGCCATATCCGCCAAACGCTCCTGAATCTCAACAGCCAAAATCTGTGCCTGAGTACGAGTGCTAGCAAATAGCCCCACTGCTCCATTCCCAGCGCAGAAATCCACTATCAAGCCCTTTTTAGGAAAACGTGGAAAGCGTGACAAGAGAACACTATCCACCGAATAGCTAAAAACCTCTCTATTTTGAATAATTTTGATATCTGTTGAGAAGAGCTGGTTAATTCGCTCCCCTGATTTTAATAATTGTTCTTCTTCCATGGTTCTATTATAGCAGATTTATATTAACATTACAAAAAATATAAAATTCTAAACTACTTCTTCTTTTTTAAATAGTGCAAGGCTTCTCTAGTCCAAATTGGCATCATTCGTTTAAGAGGCGCAAAGCCGTAGTTAAAACGGTCGCTTGAAAAGCGTCTCCGTCTCGGAAACTGGTGCTTTTCTTCCTCCAAAGTGCGGATAGAAAGACTTGCTTTCCCTGTAAATTCATCTAAATCCACTACTTGAACTTGAACCTCTTCATCAACTTTCAAGGCTTCATGGATATTTTCAATAAAGCCTGTCCGAATCTCTGAAATATGAATCAGCCCCGTATCACCTGTCTCTAGCTCAACAAAGGCACCGTAGGGCTGAATCCCTGTAATACGACCCTTTAGCTTATCACCGATTTTCATCTTAGTCCTCGATTTCAATTGTTTCAATCACAACATCTTCAACTGGCTTGTCCATCGCCCCCGTCTCAACAGCAGCAATGGCATCCAAGACTGCGTAAGATGCTTCATCAGCTAACTGACCAAAAACCGTGTGACGGCGGTCTAGGTGAGGAGTTCCTCCTTGGTTGGCATAGATTTCCGCAATCGGTTCTGGCCAACCACCACGAACAATTTCTTTCTTAGAATAAGGCAAATGTTGATTTTGCACGATAAAGAACTGACTGCCGTTGGTATTTGGACCAGCATTGGCCATGGAAAGAGCACCACGGATATTGTAAAGTCCTTCTGAGAATTCATCCTCAAATGATTCGCCGTAGATTGACTCGCCACCCATACCAGTTCCAGTTGGGTCTCCACCTTGAATCATAAAGTCCTTGATAATACGGTGGAAAATGACACCATCATAGTAGCCATCTTTTGAAAGTGCAACAAAGTTAGCCACTGTTTTAGGAGCATGTTCAGGGAAGAGCTTGATACGCAAGTCTCCGTGATTGGTCTTAATGGTCGCAAGAGGACCTTCTACTGTTTCAATGTCTACTTGTGGGAAATGCAATTCTTTTTCTACCATACCAAATCCTTCTAAGGCATCAAAAATGCCATCTTCTTCTAGTGTTTTTGTTATATAATCTGCTTTTTCTTTGATGTTATCATGAGAAATTCCCATTGCAACGCTGATTCCAACATAATCAAAGAGTTCCAAGTCATTCAGCCCATCTCCAAAAACCATAACGTTGTCTGGTTTCAAGCCAAGGTGTTCCACAACCTTTTCCACACCCGTCGCTTTGGAGCCTGAAATCGGAACAATATCAGACGAATGTTGGTGCCAACGAACCATGCGAAGTTTATCTGAGAGACTGTCAGGCAAGTGTAAGTCATCGCCCTTATCTTCAAAAGTCCACATCTGATAGATGTCTTCTTTCTCATGGAAATCTGGATCCACATCTAAATCAGGATAAATTGGATTGATAGCCTCACTAATCATATCGGTGCGAGTCGACAACTTGGCATCATGACTCCCAACCAAACCATACTCAATTCCCTCTTGCTTAGCCCAAGAGATATACTCCTCAACATCAGACTTCTCAATCTGATGTTGATAAATGACCTGACCTTTTTTATCTTCAATATAGGCACCATTTAAGGTTACAAAAAAGTCAGGCTTGAGTTCACGAATTTCTGGCACGACACCAAAAATCCCTCGTCCAGAAGCAATACCTGTCAAAATTCCTTTCTCACGTAATTGCTTAAAAACAGCTGGGATTGAAGCCGGAATAAAACCTGTCTTTGAATTCCGCAATGTATCATCAATATCAAAAAAGACGATTTTAATCTTCTTTGCCTTGTATCTTAATTTCGCATCCATCTCACTACCTCTTTCAATCTAACTCTTTCCATTATACCATAAAGTAGCTAAATCCCCTATTTTCAAAGAAATTCGCTATCTCTTATTCGAACTTCTTGGATAAGTACAGAACTAAATCATCATTATTTTGAATAGTAGCATTCATTTCCAAGGGTTGATTTCGATACCAGACACCTGTCCCATCTGTAATGTAGCCCCGTCTGATATACAATCTCTGGGCAGGGCCATAGCCTAAGTGCAAACCTACACCAAGAGTGACCTTACTCGAAACAAACTTGACTCGTTTTTCTGCTTCTTCTAGCAATTGATTCCCAATCCCTTGATTTCTAAAAGGCTCAAACACATTAAAATCTGATAATTCTGGATAGACTTCTGCAAAAGGACCATGTTTAGCCAAAGGTAAAATGGTAACGTAGCCCGCTACAGCACCATCAATCTCTGCAACTAAGACTTCTCTCTCCCCACTTTCCTGTTCCAGAAAATATCTAGCCAAAATTTCCTCTCTACCAGGCCAACCTTGATTCATAAAGCCATGAGATAAGGATTCAATATCAGACTTAATCATATTTCTAATCGTACAATTCATCTTTGACTTACCCACCTTTACTCTTTCTATTACTATTATAGCACGCCAAGGTCAGAAAAAAACTATCTCGTGAAAAAAGACCCGTCGGGGTCTTAATTCGCATTCTTGTTTCCAAGCTCATGAAAAAGAGGTCCACTGGACCTCAACTCGCTCTCTCATTTCAAAGCTCGTGAAAAAAAGACCCGTCGGGGTCTTAATTCGCTTTCTTGTTTTCAAGCTCATGAAAAAGAGGTCCACTGAACCTAACTCGCTCTTTCATTTCAAGGCTCGTGAAAAAAGACCCGTCGGGGTCTTAATTCGCTTTCTTGTTTTCAAGCTCATGAAAAAGAGGTCCACTGAACCTAACTCGCTCTCTCATGTCAAAACTTGTGAAAAAAGACCCAACCGGGTCTGAAAAAGAGGTCCACTGAACCTCAACTCGCTCTCTCATTTCAAGGCTCGTGAAAAAAAGACCCAACCGGGTCTTTTCTTTAATCTTCGTTTACGAAAGGCATCAAAGCCATTACGCGAGCGCGTTTGATAGCTGTTGTTACTTTACGTTGGTTTTTAGCTGAAGTTCCTGTTACACGACGAGGAAGGATTTTCCCACGTTCTGAAACGAAACGGCTAAGAAGCTCAGTATCTTTGTAATCAACATATTCAATTTTGTTTGCTGCGATGTAATCAACTTTTTTACGGCGTTTGAATCCGCCACGACGTTGTTGAGCCATGTTTTTTCTCCTTTATAATTTTAGTTGTCCATTAGAATGGTAAATCATCATCTGAAATATCCAATGGGTTTGTTGCTCCAAATGGATTTTCATCACGTGAAAAGTCTGGTACTGAATTTGTAGGCGCTGAATAGTTTGCAGTTGGTGCAGAATAAGCTCCACCTGTGTGACCCTCACGCACACTACGGCTTTCCAACATTTGGAAATTCTCAGCCACGACCTCTGTCACGTAGACACGTTGTCCTTGCTGGTTATCGTAACTACGAGTCTGGATACGACCTGTCACCCCGATAAGTGAGCCTTTTTTAGCCCAGTTAGCAAGGTTTTCAGCCTGTTGGCGCCACATAACGACATTGATAAAATCAGCCTCACGTTCGCCATTTTGACTCTTAAATGTACGGTTTACTGCAAGAGTAAAAGTCGCAACTGCTACATTTGATGGGGTATAACGCAACTCAGCGTCACGTGTCATACGCCCTACAAGTACAACATTGTTAATCATAGTTTACCTTCTTACGCGTCAATTTTGACGATCATGTGACGAAGAATGTCAGCGTTGATTTTTGAAAGACGGTCAAACTCTTTAAGAGCTGCATCGTCGTTTGCTTCAACGTTAACGATGTGGTAAAGTCCTTCACGGAAATCTTGGATTTCGTATGCAAGACGACGTTTTTCCCAAGTTTTTGATTCAACAACAGTTGCACCGTTGTCAGTCAAAATAGAGTCAAAACGTGCTACCAAAGCGTTTTTAGCTTCTTCTTCAATGTTTGGACGAATGATATAAAGAATTTCGTATTTAGCCATTGATATGTTCCTCCTTTTGGTCTAATGACCCCAAGACTTTGCAAGGGGTAAGTGAGGTTCGCTCACAATAAACTATTATACTAGAAAAAATTTTTTTACGCAAGTAAAAACTCTGGAATTCGAAAAAAACGCCACATGGGCGTTTTCCTGTTCTTATGGTTTAATACGGTGTAACATACGTGGGAATGGAATGGCTTCACGGATATGTTTTGTTCCTGCTGCGAAGGTTACCATACGCTCGATACCGATACCAAATCCACCGTGTGGAACTGTACCGTATTTACGAAGGTCAAGGTAGAATTCATACTCTGTACGGTCCATGCCAAGTTCATCCATCTTAGCGACAAGGGAATCATAGTCTTCCTCACGCATAGAACCACCGATGATTTCTCCGTAACCTTCTGGAGCAAGCAAGTCTGCACAAAGCACGCGCTCTGGATTTCCAGGAACTGGTTTCATATAGAAGGCCTTGATGGCTGCTGGGTAGTTCGTGACAAAAGTTGGCACACCAAAGTGGTTTGAAATCCAAGTTTCATGTGGTGAACCAAAGTCATCACCATGCTCAAGATGTTCGTAGTCAGCGTCTTCATCATTCTCATGTTCTTGCAAGAGGTCAATGGCTTGATCGTAAGTGATACGTTTGAATGGCTCTGCAATGTAGCGTTTCAAGAGCTCTGTATCACGTTCCAAGGTTTCCAAGGCTTGAGGCGCACGGTCAAGAACACCTTGTAGAAGAGCTTTCACATAAGCTTCTTGCAAGTCAAGCGACTCATCATGTGTCAAGTATGAGTACTCTGCATCCATCATCCAGAACTCGGTCAAGTGACGGCGCGTTTTTGATTTTTCAGCACGGAAAACTGGACCAAAGTCAAAGACACGACCAAGAGCCATAGCACCTGCTTCTAGGTAAAGCTGACCTGATTGGCTCAAGTAGGCTGGCGTTCCGAAGTAGTCCGTTTCAAAGAGTTCTGTTGAATCTTCTGCCGCATTTCCTGAAAGAATTGGGCTGTCAAATTTCATGAAACCGTTCTTGTCAAAGAACTCATAAGTTGCATGGATAATAGCGTTACGGATTTGCATCACGGCCACCTGCTTACGAGAACGGAGCCACAAGTGACGGTTGTCCATCAAAAAGTCTGTACCGTGTTCTTTTGGTGTGATTGGGTAGTCTTGAGATTCACCGATCACTTCGATGTCTGTGATGTCCAACTCATAGCCAAATTTAGAACGTTCGTCCTCTTTGACAATACCTGTCACATAAACAGACGTTTCTTGGCTCAAGCGTTTGATGACATCAAACTTCTCAAGTCCTACTTCTTCACCAAATTTTTCGACAAAGTTTGGTTTAAAAGCCACACCTTGGAAGAAGGCTGTTCCATCACGCAATTGCAAGAAGGCAATTTTCCCTTTTCCTGATTTGTTGGCAACCCAAGCGCCAATCGTCACTTCCTGACCAACATAGTCTTTTACATCAATAATCGTTACACGTTTTGTCATTATTTTTCCTTTTTCTTTTTTATTCTTTATGGCAAACCACTTCTATATTGTTCCCATCTGGGTCAATCACAAAAGCAGCGTAGTAAATCGGATGCTCACTGCGATAATCAGGAGCCCCATTGTCTCGCCCACCTGCCTCTAAACCAGCCTCATAACAAGCCTGAACTTCTTCCTTATTTTCTGCTAAAAAAGCAAAGTGAATAGGATCTTGTGTCCCCTGAGCCAGCCAAAAATCACCACCAGGATGAGGGCTGTTCGGGGCAAGAAAACTGATTAGAGAACTAGTCTTAAAAGCCAATTTATAGCCCAAAGGAGCGAGAAAACTCTTATAAAATCCTTCTGAAATTTGTAAATCCTTTACCTTAATCTCAAAATGATCAATCATTCTCACTACCCATAAATGCTTTCAAGCGTTTAACTGCTTCTTTAAGCGTGTCTAGGTCTGTCGCATAGCTGAGGCGGACATTTTCTGGTGCTCCGAATCCTGCTCCTGTTACCAAGGCCACTTCGGCTTCTTCTAGGATAGCGGTTGTAAAATCTGTCACATCTGTATAGCCTTTCATCTCCATAGCTTTTTTGACATTTGGGAAGAGATAGAAAGCTCCTTGCGGTTTGAGCACTTCAAATCCTGGCACCTCAGCAAGAAGGGGATAGATGGTATTGAGACGTTCCTCAAAAGCCTGACGCATGCTTTCTACAGTATCTTGCTCACCTGATAGAGCCTCAACTGCTGCATACTGGGCTACTGCTGACGGATTCGAAGTTGTTTGACCTGCAATCTTGGACATGGCAGCAATAATGTTTGCTTCTCCAACGGCATAGCCAATCCGCCAACCTGTCATGGCATAGATTTTAGACACACCATTGATGACCACTGTTTGCTTGCGAATTGCCTCAGATAGGCTAGAAATCGGTGTGAACTCATGACCATTATAGACCAAGCGCCCATAGATATCATCTGCTAGAATGAGAATATCCTTTTCTACAGCCCAGTTTCCGATTGCCAAGAGTTCCTCACGGGTGTAAATCATACCTGTCGGATTGGATGGCGAATTCAGCACCAAAACCTTGGTCTTGTCTGTGCGAGCTGCTTCTAACTGCTCTACGGTCACCTTAAAGTGATTATCTTCCTTAGCAGGAACAAAGACTGGCACACCTTCTGCCATCTTGACCTGGTCTCCATAGCTTACCCAGTAGGGGGTTGGGATGATAACTTCATCACCTGGATTGACCACAGCCATAAAGAAGGTATAGAGAGAATATTTGGCTCCAGCAGCGACTGTCACTTGATTTGGCGCTACAGAATAGCCGTAAAAGCGTTCAAAGTAAGTATTGACCGCTGCCTTGAGCTCTGGCAGGCCTGAGGTTACTGTATAAAAAGAAGCACGCCCATCTCGAATCGATGCAATGGCGGCATCTTGGATATTTTTTGGAGTAGTGAAATCTGGCTCACCCAAGGTTAGAGACAGGATATCTCTTCCCTCAGACTTGAGTGCTTTGGCACGAGCTCCAGCAGCCAAGGTCACACTTTCTTCCATTTCTAAAACACGGTTGGATAGTTTCATAGGCCCTCCTTATTGACCAATACTCCTGTTTCAAAATCTACTAGATAAAAATCAGAGCCTGACTTGACTTCCCAGATTGGTTTGTCTTGATAACGGCCAAAGGTAATCTTGTCAATCTCGCCATCTCCTTTTTCCTTCGAAACAGCTTCTGCTTTTTCTTGTGAAACACCTTGATTTAGCTGATAAACGTAAATATTGTGGTCATCTTTTCCAATCAGGACAGCAAGTGCTTCTTGTTTTTTATTACGGCCAAGAACGCTATAATAGGATTCCAAGCCATTGTATAAGTCAACCTGATCAGCCTGCTCTAATCCTGCATACTGCTGAGCTAATTTTTCTCCTTCACTTTTAGCTGTTTGATAAGGTTTCATACTCAGAAACACTAGATACAGAAAGGAAGCACTGATAACCACAAACAAAATCGTCATCCCTAGACCATACTGCCACAGTAGATTATTTTTTGCTTTTTTTTGTCTTTTTTTCACTCGTCTATTTTACCATCTATTGGGCTTTATTACAAGTGAATGCAAGAACAATCGCACTTTATTTCTTCCTTCAAACAAAACCGATTTTGAAAGTGAAACAGTTCTTACTTTTTCAGTCACAAATGACTAGAGTTTCCGAAATTTTACAATTTTCAAATAAACTCTGAGCAAATTTCTTGCAAGTTGTTTTGCTTTGTTGTAATATATTTTATAACAACGAGAAAATTCTCGTAAATTTAAGAAAAAGGAGACACATCATGTCTAAAAAAGTATTATTTATCGTCGGATCACTACGCCAAGGTTCTTTCAACCACCAAATGGCGCTCGAAGCTGAGAAAGCACTTGCTGGTAAAGCGGAAGTTAGCTACCTTGATTATTCAGCCCTTCCTCTCTTCAGCCAAGATTTGGAAGTTCCAACTCATCCAGCTGTAGCTACTGCTCGTGAAGCGGTTCTCGCTGCGGATGCTATCTGGATCTTCTCTCCAGTCTACAACTTCTCTATCCCTGGAACAGTAAAAAACTTGCTTGACTGGCTATCTCGCGCCCTTGACTTGTCTGATACACGTGGCGCTTCTGCCCTTCAAGACAAGTTTGTCACCGTATCATCTGTAGCCAATGCCGGTCACGATCAACTTTTCGCTATTTACAAAGACCTCTTGCCATTTATCCGTACACAAATCGTTGGTGATTTCACTGCTGCACGTGTCAATGACTCTGCTTGGGCAGACGGAAAATTGGTTCTTGAAGAAACAGTCCTAAACTCACTTGAAAAACAAGCGGAAGACTTGGTCAATGCGATCAAGTAACTAACATAATAAAAGCGAACAAGACTACTTTTCTGACACTCAGAAGACTAGCTTGTTCGCTTTTTTTCTCATTTATAAACTAAAATAGCTGATGATACATATTGCCAAATACAAAATATCTGATTTCTATACTTCCTTAACAAAAACCAATTCCTGTGGCTGGGACAGATCTTCTCGGTAGGTAAATCCTGCAAAGCTTAAGCGACGAGCTTCCTCAACCGTCTGCACTTGATTTTCTATCAGGGCTGTCAGGAAGGCACCACGCGCTTTCTTGGAAATGGTTGAGTGAATCTTCAGCTGACCACCTCTATCCTCCATGAATTTGAAGGTCACCATTTTTTCTCTAATTTCCTTAGAAAATACAGTCTCAAATTCTGATGACAAGAGAGAGAAAATCACTTCTTCCTGCTTCAGAGCTTCATCATAGGCTGCCTTCCAATGGCTCTTCAAAGTCTTACCAGCGACTTTTAACTTCATCAAAAAGTCCAAACGGTGAGGAGCCATAGGTGACAAGGCTGGAACGACTCCGTACAAGGTCGAGGTAATGAAGACATGATTTTCAAGATAGGCTTGTTCTACTTCGGTCAACTTATCTCTCTTGATATGGCGGTACATGAGCCCATCAAAAAGTTTCAGAGCTGGGTAGTGTTGAGCAGTTTGCCTTTTCAAAGCTTGGATATTTTGAAATTCTTCCGCCGCCTTCTCAGCTGATACCTTATAAAAACTCTCCAATTGACTAGCAGAATAGAGGGCCAAGGCATCCAACACGGCCTGACTTTCTGGTTTTAAAGGAGTTGCCTCGATACTCGGCAAGTCTGTGTTCATTTCTTTTGCTGTTGGGATTAAAATTTTCATATTGATAGTGTAGCATATTTTTTAGCCACAACCAAGAAATTCATCTGATACTCAATGAAAATC
>NZ_VMMT01000011.1:0-21057 GCF_013277355.1 Streptococcus sp. 1343 | reverse complement strand
GAGATTTTCGAAGAGTATGAAAAAACCTCGGTTTAACCGAGGCTTCTCTATTTATTTGGGCCATCCTAACCAGACAGCCACGAGAACAAGGGCTAGGCCAGCTAAACTTGTTAAGATAGATAAGAATTTATCTTTTTTCTCCTTGAACTGAGAAAAACCTATCTTCAAAGCAAGCAGTCCGAGTAGCATTGAAGCAAGCATCAAATAAAAACCCATTTGTTATCCTCCATTAGTCTTAATTTACCTTATTATAACATATATTTCTTAAATAAACCTTTTTTATACTCAATGAAAATCAAAGAACAAACTAGGAAACTAGCCGCAGGTTGCTCAAAGCACAGCTTTGAGGTTGCAGATAAAGTTGACGTGGTTTGAAGAGATTTTCGCGGAGTATTACTGTACTTTAAAGGTCTTGAGATAGCTGTCTTTTCCTACTTGACCTTCGAAGGTTCTACCATTTTCAAGGTAAGGAAGGTCATCTGATACTGAGGCCTTAACCTTGTAAATCTTGCCATCAACTTTAAAGAAGTAGACGGTGTCGCCCTTGATAACAGCTGATTTGAGGTCTGCTACTACTCCCTTGATGCTTTCTGTCGTTGCATTGTCAATTTCAAGGTCGTTTTTATTGGCATACTTGCTGAGCATCTCTTCCACTGTAGTAGCTACGATAACATTTTGGTACTCGACTGCGTCTACTAGAGCATACTCTTTGACCAAGCCAGCATTGTCCTTCAAACCCATGATGTAGAAAGGCTTGTCATTGAGGTTGATGAGGATTGGGAAGGTTGCTTTGTAGGATTTCTCCTGAACAGCACCTTCTGCTGATTCACGGGCTGATTCTTCTGTCGCAGAAGCCAAGCTATACTTAGTAATTTCTCCTGTTCGCATATTTTCAAGGATGAAACCAAGATTACTCTCATCCGCATTAGCCGACGTCACACCTGTGTAGAGATAGATGTCATTACCGATAGACAAGTAATTATAGCCATTGGTAGTCTGGGTCACGTTTTTCTTGGAAATCATGGCATTCAAGAAACCGTCCTTGTACTTGCCGTTGTAGTTGATTTGCTCAATGGTTTCCTCTGCTGGATAGATCCTATCCACCCATTCTGGAACATCTGATAAGCTGTATTCCTTGGTTTCTCCATTTGTAGCATCCAAGATAATGACTGAAGCAGGACGAGGAACCGCAAGTCCAAATTGCTTTTGGTAAACCGTTGCTACATAGAAAGGATTGCCCTCATCGTCCACCTCAAAAGATGGAGTTTTAAAGATTTTGGTCGGGTACTTCAAGCGCAGGTGACGTTTGACATCACGGTTAAAATACTCCGAGTCTGAATACTTGATTGGTGTCTTCAAGTCCACCAAATCCGCATTTCCAGTTACCATGTCCACCTTGATATACTCACCGATTCCCTTGGCTTGATTGTTAAACCATTTGATAGGGTCTGCATATTCTAGTGGTGTGACCCGATAAGGTTTCCCATCAATTGTCAATTGGGTATAGGTATCTGCCGCTACGTATTGCGACACCTTATCGGTTAGGGAACCCAAGTAGCGGTCTCCAATTTTTTCAGCAGTACTTCTATCTAGGATAGGAACCTTACTGGTGTCACTCTTAGGAAATTCAGTAAAGTCTTTTTCCGTAACCGTGACTACATTGGCATAATTTTTAGCCTGAAACATGCTGGAAGTTACCAAGGAAACCAAAGCTGCCAAGAGAAGAATTCCTCCAATCAAAGCTAACAGAATTTTCCCTAACCGATTGATTTTGAAACCCTCAAGATTTAAGGCAGCTTCCGCCTTACCGTGGCGCACATGAACCGTTTTGACCAGATTGATTCCCTTGCCAAAGCCAAATAAGATTGCTACAAGCAGCAAATGCCCACAGAGGAAAAAGAGAAATTCCCAGCTGGTCAGGTTAAGGGGCGGTAAAAAGATATACCAGGTCGTTGCGATAAAAATAAGTTCAAAGACTATTCGTTTCATTTGCTTTCCTCCTAAATGATTCGTCCTTCCAAGTGATCCAACTCATGCTGGCAAATCTGAGCTGGGAAGCCTGTCAAGGTAATGGTCTGTTCCTGCCACTTAATGTCTCGATAGGACACCGTTATGCTTTCATAACGCTTAGTTGATCTCACACCTACCAAGGACAAACAGCCTTCTTCTGCCTCATAGGATCCTTCAAAGGACAGAAGCACTGGGTTAAACATGACCACGGGAACCAAGCCAAGATTAAAGATAATCACGCGCTTTTGCACCCCAATCATATTGGCAGCTAGACCAATGCAGGTCTCACGATTTGCTAAGAGTGTATACTGCAAATCTCTGGCAAGATAAAGGTCTTCCTGACTTGCCGGCTGAGATGCCTGAGATAAAAACAAAATATCTTTTACAATTTTCTTTTCCACTTCCTCACACTCCTCTTGTTTTTTACTATATTATAACAATTATAGCACAAAAGCCGATAACTGCAATCCCTTTCCCTCAACTGTAGCAAAAAGCCATCCGAAGATGACTTTTTTGCTACTTATACTCAATGAAAATCAAAAAGCAAACTAGGAAGCTAGCCACAGGTTGCTCAAAACACTGNNAGGCGACGCTGACGTGGTTTGAAGAGATTTTCAAAGAGTATTAATTTCTTTATAAATTACTTCCATCCCACGCTTAACAGCTGGACGATTGGCAATTTTTTCTGCCCATTTTACTAAATTCTGGTAACTTGAGGCATCCAAGAATTTTGCAGAACCTTGGTAAAGTTTTCCTTGAACTAACTGTCCATACCAAGACCAGATGGCAATATCTGCAATCGTATAGTCATTGCCTGCAATATAAGGTTTCTGAGCCAATTCCTTATCCAATAAATCCAACTGGCGTTTCACTTCCATCGTAAAACGGTTAATAGGATATTCCAATTTTTCAGGGGCATAATTGAAGAAATGTCCAAATCCCCCACCTAGAAAAGGTGCTGCACCTGCTTGCCAGAATAGCCAATTCAAAACTTCTACCTTTTCCACAGGATTACTTGGTAAAAAAGTTCCAAATTTCTCAGCAAGGTAAAGAAGAATATGAGCAGACTCAAAGACTCTTACATCTTCAGTACCTGACTGGTCCAATAAGGCTGGAATCTTGGAATTTGGATTGAGCTTCACAAAGTCTGATCCGAATTGATCCCCATCCATGATAGCAATCTTATACAAGTCGTAAGCCGTTTCCTTAAAACCAGCCTCTAGTAATTCTTCCAATAAGATAGTGACCTTCACACCATTTGGTGTTCCCAGTGAATAAAGCTGAAAAGCTTGTTCTCCTTTTGGCAAGTTTTGTTCGAAACGGGCACCTGCTGTTGGTTTATTTAAGCCCGTAAAGGCTCCTTGATTACTAGCTTCATCCTGCCATACGGTCGGTAATTGATATGCTGACATCCGAAACCTCCCTTAAATCGCATTCTTGTCAAAACCGAGTTTGCGTTGAATAAACTTAACGATTTCGACGATGATAATCATTAAGAAGCTTCCAGCCATAACAATTCCCCATTGTGACAAGTCTAGTTTGGTTACGTGGAAGATTCCTTCAAGCGGTTCTACAACGATTGTTGCCATGAGAAGGATAAAGGATACCAAGATGGACCAGTTAAAGGTCTTAGACTTGAATGGACCAACTGTCAAGATGGATTGGTAGACAGACTTGACATTGTAAGCATGGAAGAGCTGAATCAAACCAAGGGTTGCAAAGGCCATCGTTAGGGCATCTGCATGAATGGCATGATTGTCACCCACATGAACTGGGTAAGCAATCGCAAGACCATAAACACTCATAACAAGAGCTGCTTGGAGTACACCTTGATAGATAATAGAACTCAAAACACCACCTGAGAAGAAGCTTGCCTTGCGTCCACGTGGTTTATGGTTCATGACGCCAGGCTCAGCAGGTTCAACACCTAGTGCAATTGCTGGGAAGGTATCGGTTACCAAGTTAATCCACAAAAGATGAACTGGTTGCAAGACGTCCCAACCAAAGAGGGTTGATAGGAAGATGGTTAATACTTCAGCAGTATTGGCAGAAAGTAAGTACTGAATAGTCTTTTGAATATTTGAAAAGACCTTACGTCCTTCTTCAACTGCAACGATAATAGTCGCAAAGTTGTCGTCAGCAAGAATCATATCAGAAGCCCCCTTAGAAACCTCTGTACCAGTGATTCCCATACCGATACCGATGTCTGCTGTTTTCAGAGCTGGGGCATCATTGACACCATCACCTGTCATGGCAACGACCTTACCTTGTTTTTGCCAAGCCTTGACGATACGAACCTTGTGCTCTGGAGACACACGGGCATAAACAGAGTATTGACCAACAACTTTTTCAAAGTCTTCATCAGATAATTCGTTGAGCTCAGCACCAGTTAAAACGTGGTCTTCTGTATCGTTTGCATCAATGATTCCCAAACGTTTGGCAATAGCTTCTGCGGTGTCTTGGTGGTCACCTGTAATCATGATTGGACGAATTCCAGCTTCCTTAGCCACACGAACAGCCTCAGCGGCTTCAGGACGTTCAGGATCAATCATCCCAATCAAACCAGTGAAGATTAAATTATTTTCCAGCTCTTCAGAAGTGAGGTTTTCTGGAATGCTATCGATAATCTTATACGCACCTGCAAGGACACGCAAGGCTTGATGAGCCATTTCAGAGTTGTTTGTATGAATGAGGTTTGTGACCTTCTCATCAATCGGAGCAATATCCCCAGCCTTATCACGAAGAACACAACGTTTCAAGAGTTGGTCTGGCGCACCTTTAACAGCTACGAGGAAGCGTCCATCTGCAAGTGGATGAACTGTTGACATGAGCTTACGGTCAGAGTCAAATGGCAACTCCGCCATACGAGGATATTTGTCTAAAAATTCTTTGACATCGTAGCCCTTGTCCAAGGCATACTGGATAAAGGCTGTTTCGGTTGGATCACCAATCAGGTTGCCTTCCACATCGATTTTCGTATCATTGGCCAAGACAACTGAACGAAGGAGGGGCATTTCAAGACCCAGGTCAATGTCATCAGCTGAGTCATGTAGGACTGCATCGTAGAAGATTTTTTCAACCGTCATCTTGTTCATGGTCAGCGTACCAGTCTTATCAGAAGCGATGATTTCAGTTGAACCAAGTGTTTCAACTGCTGGCAACTTACGAACGATGGAATGTCGTTTGGCTAAAACTTGAGTACCAAGGGAAAGAACGATGGTCACGATAGCAGGAAGTCCTTCTGGAATGGCTGCAACGGCAAGGGCAACAGAAGTCAACAACTCACCAAGTAGATCCTTCCCTTGAATGAAGACACCCACTACAAAAGTAACAAGGGCAATGACCAAGATTGCATAGGTCAAGACCTTAGAAAGGTTGTTCAAGTTTTGTTTGAGGGGTGTATCCGTCTCATCAGCGTCTTGAAGCATGCCCGCGATATGACCAACTTCCGTGTACATACCTGTATTGACAACAACTCCCATCCCACGACCGTAGGTTACGTTTGAGTTTTGGAAGGCCATATTGACACGGTCACCAATACCAGCATCTGTCGCAAGCTCGACTGTCAAGTCTTTTTCAACCGGTACAGACTCACCTGTCAGAGCAGCCTCTTCGATCTTAAGAGAGTTGGCTTCTAGCAAACGTAGGTCTGCTGGTACTACGTCACCAGCTTCAAGGGCAACGATATCTCCAGGTACCAATTCTTTAGAGTCAATCTCAGCCATGTGCCCATCACGCAGAACGCGGGCAGCTGGACTAGACATGGATTTGAGGGCTTCGATAGCTTCTTCTGCTTTTCCTTCTTGGTAAACACCAAAGGCAGCGTTAATGATAACCACGGCTAAAATGATAATGGCATCTGCGATATCTTCCCCACCAGAAGTCACGACTGACAAGATTGCTGCTGCAACTAGGATGATAATCATCAAATCCTTAAATTGCTCGATGAATTTGACCAGGATTGATCGTTTCTCGCCTTCTTCGAGTTCATTGTGGCCAAATTCGGCAAGGCGCTTTTCCGCCTCACTTGATGACAAACCTTGCTCGGTCGCATCCACAGCCTTCAAGACCTCTTCAGGACTCTGAGTGTAAAACGCTTGGCGTTCTTGTTCTTTTGACATGTGTCTCCTCCTTGACATTGTGTGCAAAACAGACTCTCTTTTCCCTCATCGCATCTTTTCACGACAAACAAAAAGAGACCTGTTAATCATAACAAGTCTCGCTATTTAAGATAGGGCCGGAAAACATACTTTTCAGTATAAAATTCGGAATGACGACACTATCACAGGTTTCTGCCAGCTACTCCCTTGAGTAGTACTATTATACCAAATTTTGGGTAGTTTTAAAAGAGTAAAAACTACCTTATTTGAATTTTCCCTTGAAAACCAGTATAATGGTAGAATGCTATATGACTAGAAAGGAAGTTGAATGAAGCAATCTATCTCAAATCTCAAGTTAGCTGAACGTGGTGCCATTATCAGTATTTCAACCTACCTGCTCTTGTCTGCAGCGAAATTGGCTACTGGCCATCTTCTTCATTCATCCAGTTTGGTGGCCGATGGTTTCAACAACGTGTCGGACATCATTGGAAATGTGGCCCTCTTGATTGGAATCAGGATGGCACGCCAGCCTGCTGACCGAGACCACCGTTTTGGCCACTGGAAGATTGAGGATTTGGCTAGCTTAATCACTTCCATCATCATGTTCTATGTTGGCTTTGATGTTCTAAGGGATACCATTCAAAAGATTCTCAGTCGTGAAGAAACGGTCATTGATCCTCTGGGTGCAACTCTAGGAATTATGTCTGCAGCGATCATGTTTGTGGTCTATCTCTACAATACTCGCCTCAGTAAGAAATCCAACTCCAAGGCACTGAAGGCCGCAGCAAAGGACAATCTTTCTGATGCTGTCACCTCACTTGGAACCACCATTGCCATCCTAGCTAGTAGTTTCAATTATCCCATTGTGGATAAACTGGTTGCTATCATCATCACTTTCTTTATCTTAAAGACTGCCTATGATATCTTCATCGAGTCTTCCTTTAGCCTTTCGGATGGCTTTGACGACCGTCTGCTTGAGGATTATCAAAAGGCCATCATGGAAATTCCCAAAATCAGCAAGGTTAAGTCCCAAAGAGGTCGTACCTACGGTAGCAACATCTACCTGGATATTACGCTAGAGATGAACCCTGACCTGTCTGTTTTTGAGAGTCATGAAATCGCGGATCAGGTCGAGTCTATGCTGGAGGAACGTTTTGGGGTTTTTGATACCGATGTCCATATTGAGCCAGCGCCTATCCCTGAGGATGAAATTTTAGACAATGTCTATAAAAAATTGCTCATGCGTGAACAATTGATTGACCAAGGAAATCAACTGGAAGAACTCTTAGCTGACGATTTTGTCTATATTCGCCAAGACGGAAAGCAGATGGATAAAGAGGCCTATAAAGCAGAAAAAGACTTGAATTCAGCTATCAAGGACATCCAAATCACTTCCATCAGTCAAAAGACCAAACTCATCTGCTATGAATTAGATGGTATCGTCCATACCAGTATCTGGCGTCGCCACGAAACTTGGCAAAATGTCTTCCACCAGGAAACAAAAAAAGAATAGAGAAATCCTGTCATGAGACGGGCTTTTTCTATTCTTCTAACTATCAAAGTCACTGAGATACTCATAGCGTTCGTATTTTTCAAGGAGTGCTTCATTTTTCTCATCCAATTCTTTTTGGAGAGTAGCCAGCTTACCAAAGTCAGAGCCGTTAGCCTGCATTTCCTCTTCAATAGCAACGATACGGTTTTCCAAGGCTTCAATATCGCCTTCAATGCTTGCCCACTCCTGCTTTTCTTGGTAGGTCATGCGTTTCTTGTCTTCTCGAACCTTGACCACTTTTTCCTTTTCGGCCTTTTGCACTTGATTGACCATCTCTGTTTCAAAGGCTTGTTCATCAAGATAGTCGGTATAATGACCAAAGAAAGGACGAATCTTGCCATCTTCAAAAGCCAGAATCTTGGTCGCTACCTTATCCAAGAAATAGCGGTCGTGACTAACAGTCAAAACTGGACCAGCAAAGCCTTGCAAGAAATTCTCCAAAACTGTTAAGGTTGCAATGTCCAAATCATTGGTCGGCTCGTCCAAAAGGAGAACATTTGGTTTTTCCAAAAGCAATTTGAGGAGATAAAGACGTTTTTTCTCTCCCCCAGACAATTTCTCAATCAAGGTTCCATGCGTCGAACGTGGGAAAAGGAACTGCTCCAGCAACTCTGCAATCGAAGTCGTAGAACCACCGCTGGTTTTGACCTCTTCTGCCACTTCCTGTAGATAATTGATCACTCGCTTGCTTTCATCCAAGCCCTCAATTTGCTGAGAGAAATAGGCAATGCGAACCGTTTCCCCAATGATAACTTGTCCATCAGTTGGTTCAAGACTTCCTGCAATCAAGTTGAGTAAGGTTGATTTTCCAACACCGTTGTCACCAACAATACCAATACAATCTTTAGATTGCACCAAGAGATTAAAATCTTGCAAAATGGGCTTGTTTTCATAGGCAAAAGAAACATCCTGAAACTCGATGACTTTCTTCCCAATCCGACTGGTTTCAAAGTTCATGGTCAAGTCTGTCTCAGCAGTATTGCCTGAAACCTCTTTCTTTAAGTCATGGAAACGATTGATACGAGCTTGTTGCTTGGTTGCACGCGCCTGCGGTTGTCTGCGCATCCAGGCCAATTCTTGCTTATAAAGTTGTTCCTTTTTGTGGAGAAGAGCCGCATCGCGCTCGTCCTGTTCCGCCTTAAGGCGAACATAATCCTGATAATTTCCCTGGTACTCGGTCAAGCCTGCGCGATCCAATTCGAAAATCCGAGTTGACAAAGCATCTAGGAAATAGCGGTCGTGGGTAATAAAAAGGACGGTCTTCTTGGAATTTTTCAAAAAGAGGGTCAGCCACTCAATAGTCGCAATATCCAGATGGTTGGTCGGCTCATCCAGAAGCAAGAGGTCGTGGTTGCCAAGAAGAACTTGCGCCAACTGGACCCGTCTTCTTAGACCACCTGACAATTCCCCAACTGGAGTGGATAAGTCCTGAATGCCCAATTTGCTAAGAACGGTCTTGACCTGACTCTCAATTTCCCAAGCTTGAAGAGAGTCCATCTCCGTCATGACACGCTCCAAACGAGCCTGCTTGTCCTCACTGTAGTTGAGCATAATCAACTCATACTCACGAATGAGCTGGATTTCCTTGAGGTCGCTGGAAAGAACCGTATCCAAGACCGTCTTGCTATCATCAAAATCAGGATCTTGAGTCAAGTAGCCAATCTGGTAATCATTCTTAGCTGAAAAGGGACTGACATCCCCATCAAAGCCAGAAACACCAGAAAGAACATCTAAAAGGGTGGTCTTACCAGTCCCATTGACACCGATTAGACCAATTCTATCCAAGTCATGGATGATAAAGGAAATATCCTTAAAAACGGTCTTGTCACCGACGGATTTACTTAGTTTTTCAACAATAAAATCACTCATTTTTTCTCCCTCAGGTAAGCATGGATGGCTTGACGGTCATTTTCCAATTCTCCATCGACAATGGCATACTCAATCTCTGTTAAAATCTCTCCCAAGTCTGGTCCCGGTTGATAGCCATATTCCTTAATCAAAATGCCACCATTAATCTGAATTTCTTTCTTGTCATGAATGGTCAGACTCTGGTAGGTTTCTGTGATAGCTTGTGGGTTAACTTCTTTTCCTTGGGCCTGACGAAGATTTTCAGCCTGTAAAAGTAAAGCCAAGTCAAAGCGATAACAATCGCGCTTCCTCAATTCTCCCTTTTCACGCAAGGCCAAAATAGTCAGCAAATCCTGAACTTGCTTGGCAAACTGGCGTGAGGTCTTCCAAGCCTTCAAAAATGGCTGCGCATTTTCAATCTCCAAAGCCCATAGTAAAGCCGCCCAGGCTTGTTCAGAGGATTCAAAGGTGAAATCAGTCTCCAAATCAAACAGTCTGTTAAGCTTGTCCTGGCTAGCTGCCATATCAGGGAGATAGTCATAAGCTTGACTCTCAATCATGGAAACCAAGCCCCTTCTCCAAAACGGAGCCAGCAAGAGTTTATCAAACTCAACAAAAGTACGCTCTACAGAAATTTTCTCCAAAAGTGGCGTCAAGGTCTTCATAGCTTTAAACGTTTCTGGCTCAAGTTCAAAGCCAAGACTGGCCTGAAAACGGAAACCACGCATAATCCGCAAAGCATCTTCGTTGAAACGCTCACTAGCCACTCCAACTGCCCGCAAGACTTGGTTTTCTAAATCGTCTAAACCATGAAACAAGTCAACAATTTCTCCTGTCTCATCTAAGGCAAAGGCATTGACTGTGAAATCACGGCGTTTGAGGTCTTCTTCTAGCGAGCGCACAAAGGAAACCGCACTGGGTCTGCGATAGTCCACATAGACATCCTCTGTCCGAAAGGTGGTCACCTCATACTCCTCATCGCCATCTAAGACCAAGACGGTTCCGTGCTCGATTCCGATATCGGCTGTTCGCGGAAAAATCTGCTTGGTCTCTTCTGGATAAGAAGACGTTGCGATATCCACATCATGGATGGGACGATTGAGAAGGGCATCTCGAACAGAGCCCCCAACAAAATAGGCCTCAAAACCTGCTTCTTTAATTTTTTCTAATACTGGTAAAGCCTTCTGAAATTCAGAAGGCATTTGCGTTAATCTCATAATAAGTGTTCTAATCCATAGACAAGCTCATGACGCTTGACAACTTCTTTAATTCCCAAATTCACCCCTGTCATGAAGGAGCTGCGATCATAGGAGTCATGACGGAGGGTCAATCCTTCTCCCTGATTGCCAAAGATGACTTCCTGATGGGCTACCAAGCCTGGTAAACGAACTGAGTGAATACGCATACCATCAAAGTCAGCACCACGGGCACCTGCAATCAATTCTTCCTCATCAGGCGCACCTTGCTGAGTAGACTCTCGAACTTCCGCCATCAACTCAGCTGTTTTAATAGCTGTTCCACTCGGAGCATCCTTTTTCTTGTCATGATGGAGCTCGATAATCTCCACATTTGGGAAATATTTGGCAGCCTGTCTTGCAAATTGCATGAGCAAGACAGCACCCAAGGCAAAATTTGGAGCGATCAAACCACCCAAATTTTGTTCACGAGAAAATTCTTTTAGCTCTGCAATTTCTTCACTAGTAAAGCCTGTTGTGCCAACTACTGGAGCAAAGTCATTTTCAAGAGCAAAGCGTGTATTTTCATAGGCAACAGCTGGTGTAGTAAAGTCTACCCAGACATCTGCTTCAAAGCCTGCTAAATCAGTCTTATCCTTGAAAACAGGAATTCCCTGCCATTCTGACTCAGACTCAAAAGGATCCAAAACTGCTACCAAGTCTAAGTCTGGATCAGCCAAGACCATCTGACAAGCAGCTTGGCCCATCTTTCCCTTAAAACCGGCAATAATTACTCGAATACTCATCTCTACTCCTGTCTAAGATACAAAGGACGTTAGCTGCCCATGAAAAATAGGGAATGGCGCTGACTTTCCATGAAAGGCAAGACAGACATCTTTTTTCAAGAGGCAGGTAGTCCGTGTTCAATTGCTAAGATACAAGGCCTGTAAGAACACAAAGTGAAAATAGGAATTCTGATCAAGAAGTGTCTACTCCTTGGAAGAACTATCTTTTTCACACAGGGTCCCAGGCGTGTTCAATTATCAAGATACAAAGGACCTTAGCTGCCCATGAAAAATAGGGAATGACGCTGACTTGCCACGAAAGGCAAGACAGGCATCTTTTTTCAAGAGGCAGGTAGTCCGTGTTCAATTGCTAAGATACAAGGCATCTTAACTAGTCTAAAAGTGCCAACTAAATCACTGGAATATAACCTAGAGCAATACTTCCTGCTCCTAGGTGGGTTCCAATGACACTACCAAATGTAGCTAGTGAAATATCCGTACCCACTCCAGATTCAATCAAGTGGTGACGCAATTCTTCAGCCTTTTCAGGAGCATTCCCATGAATGACAATGACCCGATATTGGCCTGAAGCCGTTGTTTCCTTGATGATTTCAATCAAGCGCTTGGTTGCTTTCTTTTCCGTACGAACTTTTTCGTAAACTTCAATCACACCTTGATCGTTAAAATAAAGGATTGGCTTAATGCTAAGCAAATTGCCCAAAATGGCAGCCCCATTTGAAAGGCGCCCACCTTTTACCAAATGATCCAGGTCATCTACCATGATAAAAGCTGACGTACGGCTGATTTGAATAGCTAGCTTATCCTGAATGATAGCAAAATCATCGCCCTGATCTCGCCAGTTAAAGACGCTTTCAACCATGATGCCTAGGGGAGCGCTTGTAATCAAAGTGTCTGGGAAAGCAATGGTTAAACCCTCATAGTCATCCACCATATACTGGATATTTTGGTAAAAACCTGAAATTCCAGAAGATAGGAACAGCCCCAAGGCATGTGTATAACCTTGTTCTTTGAGCGAAGTTAAGATCTCATCTAACTTGGCAATACTTGGTTGACTGGTCTTAGGCAATTCAGAAGCCTGAGCCATTTTTGGGTAAAATTCCTCAGCAGTCAGATTGATGCCTTCGACATACTCCTCACCATCAATATTGACAGGAATATCCAAGACATACAAATCTTCTCTTTGCAAGGTCTCTGCACTGAGATAGGCAGAAGAATCTGTGATAACAGCTAGTTTCATATTAGAACTCCAAATTGATTCCTGGTAAGTCTAATGCAATTTCAGTTACTTCGTAAGTCAAACGGTTGAGCATATTCAAACATGGACGAGCCAAAGTTTCCACTTCTTCTTGGCTCAATTCACTTGGTTCATTGACAATACGGCCATCGATATGATTTACCTGTGAAATGGTTCCACTGATGACAAACTTATCAAATACAATCATAAATGTCAAGATGACAATCAAGGAAGTCACTTGATTTTCTTGATTATGTTGGAGCAATTGGAAGTTCACATCCACCTTAGTTTCAGGAGCTCCATTTTCATTTTCCCATTCAAAATTACGCGCATCAAAATGATACTGACTAACAAATTCTTGTTCACGTTTAAGATTCATATCTTTCTCCCTCGGCTACAATATTATAAGCTATTGTACCATAATTTTTTATTTTCATCTAGTTTTCTAAGTTTTAGTCCATCCCAATTTCAGCTCGAACTACGTCTGCGATGGTATCAACATAGTAGTCAACTTCTTCTGTGGTAGGCGCTTCTGCCATAACACGCAAGAGGGGCTCTGTTCCACTTGGGCGTACTAAGATACGACCATTCCCTGCCATTTCTTCTTCCATCTTCTCGATGATAGCCTTGATAGCTGGCACTTCCATAGCCTTTTCCTTCACGGCATTTTCCACTCGGATATTGACTAATTTTTGTGGATAGATGGTTACTTCTGCTGCCAACTCTGACAAGCTCCTACCAGTTTCCTTCATGATTTTTGTCAATTGGACAGCGGATAATTGACCATCACCTGTGGTATTGTAATCCATCAAGATAACGTGACCAGACTGTTCACCACCAAGGTTGTAGCCTGATTTTCTCATTTCTTCAACAACGTAGCGGTCACCAACTGCAGTAACTGCCTTGTTAATACCTTCGCGATTCAAGGCCTTGTGGAAACCAAGGTTAGACATCACAGTTGTCACAATTGTATTTTTAGCCAATTGTCCTTTTTCAGAAAGGTATTTTCCGATGATGTACATAATCTTGTCACCATCGACGATGTCACCATTCTCATCAACAGCAATCAAGCGGTCACTGTCTCCATCAAAGGCCAAACCAATAGCTGACCCACTTTCTTTGACCACTTCTTGAAGGGCTTCTGGATGTGTTGAACCAACATTAAGGTTGATGTTAAGACCGTCTGGTGTTTCCCCGATAACCGTCAATTGGGCACCAAGGTCTGCAAAGATTTGACGGGCACTGGTAGAAGCTGCTCCATTAGCTGTATCCAAGGCAACCTTCATTCCATCAAGAGGAGTTCCAGTTGAAACAAGGTATCCTTCATACTTACGCAAGCCTTCTGGATAATCTACCAAAATTCCTAAGCCTTCTGCACTTGGACGAGGAAGAGTGTCTTCCTCAGCATCTAGCAAGGCTTCAATTTCTGCTTCTTTTTCATCATCTAGTTTGAAGCCATCACCGCCAAAGAACTTGATTCCATTATCAAGGGCTGGGTTGTGGCTAGCAGAAATCATGACACCGGCGCTTGCTCCCTCAGTTTTTACCAAGTAAGCTACTGCTGGTGTCGCCAGAACACCTAGTTTGTATACGTGAATTCCTACAGATAGAAGACCAGCTACCAAGGCAGATTCTAGCATTTCCCCTGAAATACGTGTGTCACGTCCTATAAAGACTTTCGGTGCTTCCGTTTCATGTTGACTAAGAACATAGCCTCCAAAACGTCCTAGCTTAAAAGCTAATTCTGGAGTAAGTTCCACATTAGCTTCTCCACGGACTCCATCAGTCCCAAAATATTTACCCATTTTTATAAAATCCTTTTTCTATTTTTAATTCGTTTTTGAACTAGTTGCTTTCGTTGACGAAGATGTCTCCGATGAACTGCTTGTAGTTGAATTTGATGTGCTTGAACTTGGTGCTGCTGGTTTTGTAGTTACCTTCATTGTTGTATCAAAGGGAGTGATAACTGTCGGTAAGACAACACCATTGCGGTCGATTGCCTGCAAAGGTACTGAACCACTGTAATTACCTGTTATGTGTTCGCTAGTTGGCAAGACAGCGATAATCTTATCAATTCTATCCAATGTCTCTTGATCACTCGTAATCGACACTTCTTCATCTGACACCGTGACATTTTCAATCTGTACCCGACTATCAATTTGACTAGGGTCAATCTCTGGTACAACCTTTACCTTATCCTTCTGAGCCTTCTTCCCAATCTTGACTGTAATTTTTTGCGGAGTCGCCACAGCGGTCAGCCCATTGGGTAAATCTTCAATGCTCAAAGGAACTTCAATCGTTCCAACACTGGCATCTGTTAGGTCAGCAGTAACCTTGAATTTACGTGTGCTTTCTTGCATTTCACTAGCTAGCGATAGGCGATTTGCACCAGTCAAGACCACTGAGACTTCTGAAGCAAAACCGCTAATAAAATACTCATCACTATTATAGCGTATGTCAATAGGAACATTTGTTACTGTATTCGTATAGGTTTCCGTTTTTACCTGCCTAGCACTGGTACTGTTTTGAAAATTCGTCGCCGTAGCATAGACAAATAAGACACAAGCAAAAAAGAGTGAGGATATGATATATAAACTATTTTTTTTCATGTTTCCATCCTCCTAGCAATCGTTCTTTAAAACTAAGACCCGCTTCCTCTTTTGGAAGTAAGATTTCACGTAATTCTGTTTCAAATTCATCAAGTGTTAGGTTGTGCTTAAAGCTTCCATTATAGGTTATCGAAATTCCTCCCGTTTCCTCTGATACGACAAAAGTCAAGGCATCTGAGACTTCTGATAAACCGATAGCCGCCCGGTGTCTGGTCCCAAATTCCTTGGAAATCCCTGTGTTTTTTGTCAAGGGCAGATAGGCAGACGTCACAGCAATACGTTCTTCTTTGATAATCACCGCACCATCATGTAGGGGAGTGTTGGGAATAAAAATGTTAATGAGAAGTTCTGCAGAAATCTTAGCATCCAAGGGAATTCCTGTCGAAATATACTCCTGCAAGGTACGTACACGCTGAATAGCAACCAAGGCCCCGATTTTACGAGGACTCATGTATTCAACAGACTTAACAAAAGCACGAATCATCTGTTCCTCAGCACTAATAGGGGCATTGGAAAAGAAATCTGTCGCTCTTCCCAAACGTTCCAAACCAGTCCGAATCTCTGGAGAGAAGATAACAACCGCCGCAATAACCCCATAAGTAATAATTTGATTGATTAACCAAGAAATCGTAGTCAAACCAATCATATTTGCAAGGATTTGAGCTAAAATAAACACCAAAACTCCACGTACCAAAATCATAATCTTGGTTCCTGCAATAGCTTTTGTAAAATGGTATAAAATATAAGCAACAATCAAAATATCAATCAGATTGATAGCTATCGTCCATGGACTTGCAAACAAACTGGTCCAATATTGCAGATTGGATAATTGTTGAAAATTCATCCCTGATATCCTCCCTATCAAAACACTTTCATCCTATTATACCATTTTCTGGCATTTTTTCCCTATCCTAGTCCATTTTACATTGAACAAAAATATGATAAAATAAACTGACTAGAAAAAACAAAGGAGAAACTATGTCTCAACTCTATGATATTACCATTGTGGGTGGTGGTCCTGTCGGGCTTTTTGCAGCCTTTTATGCCCACCTACGCCAAGCCAAGGTTCAAATCATCGACTCTCTTCCCCAGCTAGGTGGACAACCTGCTATTCTCTACCCTGAAAAGGAAATCCTAGACGTACCAGGCTTCCCAAACCTGACTGGAGAAGAGTTGACTAACCGCTTGATTGAACAGCTAAACAGCTTTGATACCCCTATTCATCTCAATGAAACGGTTCTTGAGATTGACAAACAAGAAGAAGAATTTGCCATCACAACTTCTAAAGGAAGTCACCTGACTAAAACAGTTATCATCGCTATGGGTGGCGGTGCCTTCAAACCACGTCCGCTGGAACTTGAAGGGGTTGAGAGCTATGAAAATATCCACTACCACGTTTCTAACATTCAGCAATACGCTGGTAAGAAAGTGACCATTCTTGGTGGGGGAGATTCGGCTGTGGATTGGACTTTGGCTTTTGAAAAAATCGCACCAACTACCCTTGTTCACCGCAGAGATAATTTCCGTGCCTTGGAACACAGCGTTCAAGCCTTGCAAGAATCATCTGTGACCATCAAGACACCATTCGTCCCTAGCCAACTCCTTGGAGATGGAAACACGATTGATAAACTTGAAATCACAAAAGTCAAATCTGATGAAACCGAAACGATTGACTTAGATCACCTCTTTGTCAACTATGGTTTCAAATCTTCTGTCGGTAATCTTAAAAACTGGGGGTTGGAACTCAACCGACACAAGATTATCGTCAACAGCAAACAAGAATCTAGCCAAGCAGGTATCTATGCTATCGGTGACTGCTGCTACTATGACGGAAAAATTGACTTGATTGCGACAGGTCTCGGAGAAGCTCCAACTGCTGTCAATAATGCTATCAACTACATCGACCCTGAGCAAAAAGTACAACCAAAACACTCTACTAGTTTATAAAAAAGAACCACGAGTCACATAGGATGCGTGGTTTTAAAATGAACTACACCTCAAAAGTTAGACAGAAATACATCTAACTTCTGATATGCAGCCCACCTTCTCTTTGCTCTTGTTTGAATAAGAAATTTTTTGAAGAATCATTAGATTATACAAAGTATTCATATCAGCCTTTTAAAGCTATATAAAAACTCTCCAACTATTCTATTATACCATATAAAAAAATAAATAAATAGACTTGTTTTTTTCTTTTTTTGACGTATACTAATAATAGAAAGCGCTTTAAATAAAATAAAAGGAGGTTTTATGAGGAAAGTAAATAAGGACATTTTATTCTTAACTGGAATCATAGTTTTATGTTTTGGTTTTTTATTATTTCACATCAACCCCTATTATGCCGAACCCTATGCGACACTGAAAGAAAGAATAAATTTATTCTTTTGGCAACTATATTGGAGACCTGTAGGAACTCTCAGTATTATTTCGGGTTGCATTATAACTTTCAAAGGATTGAAAAAATAATCTTTTACTCATGAAGAAAGGAAATTTGTTATGATTAAACTGAAACTATTGTTTTTCTCTCTACTATCAAGTCTATTATTCTTAGTCACAACATCTACGGTTTTTGCTGATGTCTATCCTGGTACAAATTATGAAATTGTATCTAATCGTATTGTAAAAGATATCAACACAGGAGAGTTATTGTCATTTTATACGACTGAACTTAGAGACGCCTATTTAGAGTCTAAATCTACGTATCAGACTCGTTCTAATGCAACTGGTGTTGCAGACTATAGAACTAAATACTCTCACTCTTACAAGAAAAGCACCACATCAGGTCCTGTAAGTTCAACTGCCTATGGTGGAAAAGCTGGAGCTACTCTGACTGTAGGTGCAGGTGTTAGCTTTTCTGCTCCGGAGTCTGGAGCTGGACTTAGTTTAAATCACTCAGTCTCCCATAACGTACCACCCTACACTTATGGTTATATTAGACTAAAAGCATCTTACACAGTAAACGTTCGTAAACTAGAAGTTAGATACTTAGGCACCAACAAATGGGTTCCAGCTGGTGAAACCTCTACTATATCGAATGTTAGCGTTTGGAGCGAACTGGTCACTTGGAAATAACTCATTAGAGACTGGGTAAAAACTCAATTTCAGGAGAAAATGAAATAAATTTTCTCACAATAAAACGCATAGTATTACGGTTCAAGTCAACACCGGATATTATGCGTTTTTGATTTTAAAGAGCCAAATTTCTTAACTTAATGACATTGCTTTTTGCCCAACCTCTTTTTATTTCAAAAAAGAACCTCGCAAAACAAGAGCCTGGTTTTATAGTTCATCGGCTTTTACAAATACCTTTACATCGTTTTACTATATCTTACAATACCTTTTAAAACAGCTATATTTTGAGCTTTTAAATAAATGTTTTTACATCATTTTACAGAGGTTTACGACACTTTTGCCCCTTTTTTGCCCCCTGTTTTTTTAAAAAACTTCATCAAAACTCTTGACTTTCTCGGTATACCGTGATATAATATAATCAAGATAAGGAAAGGGGGTGATGAAATTGAACAAAGAAGATTGGCTTAGGTTACTTGAAAAGGAAATAGACAATATTCCTGAAACGGTAACTGCTATCGCAAGTCTAGTGACCGCAATAACGGTCGCAAGGCAAAACAAAAAGCGTAAACCGAAATCCCGCAAAAGAAAAAGGTAAACGCTAAGAGGTTGGGGCGAAAGCCCCTCACACCTCTATTTTATCAAATGGAACGAGGAAATGCAATGGTTAGTGCAATAGCTATTTTTATAATTGCAATTAATGTATACATTTATCTAAAAAACAAAAAGGACAAATAAGATGAGAAAAGTTATTCAAGAATTGTTAGACAGTTCGATGTCTACATCTGCTATTTCGCAAGGCGCTGGAGTTCCATGGACTACCGTTTCTGACCTCAGAAAAGGAAAAACAAGTATGGACAAAATGGCACTTCTCACAGCGGAAAAACTTTATGAATTTGCTACAACTGATAAGCAGTGATTTCGGTCACTGTTTTTTATTTTTAACAAAACACCGTTTTTGACAATAATACACCACGATTTTCTCTCCATATTCTTCATGTAAACGCTTTTTTGAACAATAGGATTGTGATTGTGATTTTGCTTTCTAATCGTTCAAAATGTGTGTTTTTGTAAAATAAAAAAACCGCAAGCCTGAGCCTGCGGTTGGTGTAATCTATTTTGAAGCCTTTCTATTTAGTCGTAATCAAACCGTCAGGCTCAATTTCAAACTCTGGCTTGTCTGCCATTGTTCCGTCTGGTTTGATGTAGTACCAGCCTGTTCCGTCTGCGGACTGGACGAAGGCGTTTGATACCATGGCACCTTCTTTACCGTCAAGGTAATACCAAGTATCTTTGTACTTGACCCATCCTGTCTTCATAGCGCCCTCTGTGTCAAAATAATACCACTTCTCAGCGATTTTCTTCCAGCCTGTAGCCATTTCACCTGACTGGTCAAACCAGTACCAGTTGCTGTCTGTGTGCTTCTTCCAGCGGTCTGCAAACATATAGCCTGAGCCGTCAAAGTAGTACCAAGTGCCGTTAATTTTCTCAAACTTATCTTTTGAATAAGAGCCGTCTGAGTGTACATACCAATAGCCAGTATCGTTTTTCTTCCAGCCTGCTTCAATTATCAAGCCGTTTTCAATATCCTGCTTGAACTGTTCACGGCTAATGCCCCATTTTGCCAGATAAGGATAGGGGTCAACGTGGTCTGAATGGTTGTCTGGTTGGTTATTGGTACAGTATTCATGCGTTTTGATACCTGCCAAGTCGTCTGTATCAAGTGTTTTTGGTAAGCCTGCTTCATCTGCTAGATTGCGTAAGAGTTCGATATAGAGACGGTAGTCTGTCATGAACTCTTCTTTAGTTGAATGGCTTTCAATCAATTCAACTGCCGCATAGCTTTCCGCATTCCAACCACCACCAACATCCCACGATCCGTTGTTTACAGGGCCTACTTGCATGACACGACCGTTACCAACGACATGAGAGAAGAACCCAAGTTCAGGATCCTTTCTATAGTGGTAGTCTGCCTCATTCTGAGCTGTTGAGTTGCGGTTGCCTGTTGAGTGAGCATGTACTTGTCTATAAGGCTGCACCCCAACCTGTGGCAAGCCTGTACGTAGTCTGCTTGTATCGATATCCATACCTATTCCCTCCAAGCATCGTTCATCTGCTTCACTGCGGACTCCACAAAGGTATCCAAGTCCTTATCGGTCATGCTGATCTTATATTTGGTCAGCTCTGCACGGATTTTAGCACGAGCTTGTTCAAGCTTTTCATCACCTTTAAAACCTGTCTCTTGAGCTACCTGCTCCACGGCATGAACTGCGTTCTTGGCTAGGATTTCAGCGATAATCACCGCTTTCTCTCCGCCTTTTCGCAAAAGATAATCTTTTACTGTTTTTACCATGCTGCCTGAGACTACCGCTAAAAAGCCTGTCGCAAAGGCAATGATGAGTTCGTTAAATTGTGTCATGTGTTGTTCCCTTTCTATTCTCTATAAAACTTAACATTAACGCTACCTATATACTCCCTTAAGTTTGTACCAGTTAGATATATGACTCCTCGGTTATACATATCAGCCTGAATTCTTATTAATTTGCTATTATTGAGTTGTACATATCGTATAGCAGCAACCTTAATATCATTACCTTTAATATCAATATTGTACCCACCCCAGTACTGCCACATTCTTGTGTTTAACACTTCCA
>NZ_VMMT01000109.1:0-571 GCF_013277355.1 Streptococcus sp. 1343 | reverse complement strand
ACTCCCATTGGTATGAACTCCGACAACCCTATTGGTAGAATCATATACTGCTGAACCGCTTGCACCACGCAAAGTATCTACTTGATAGAATAAAAAATCATTTGTATCTTGAAGTATCGTTTTTGTATCAGTATACATCTGCTTAATATCCTTATTAACAGCAGAATATCCCGTAACTGTTACATCTAGATTTTTAGTATTTTCTAAATTATTGGGAAGTCCTAACGTCCCCAATTGAGCGCCAATCGGTTCTTCCAAAATTAAAACTGCTAAGTCATAGGTAGTAAGCTCATCTGGATCAGTATTTCGAAATTCTTTTAAATAGCGAGCTTCTTTTACTTTTATCCGACCAAACGGCACACTATTTGGAGTACGAGCAGGAGTAACATATAGTTCTTCTGCATCTTTACCAAACTCATGTTTATAAATATTATGAGCAGCAGTAATAAGGACATTATCCTTTATAAAATTGGCACTCCCTCGATAAGTTACATCTTTACCATTTTTCACACCACAAAATTCTTACTCTACATAAGCTGATGTAGAGTAAGGATATTGTAAAGTATTTTTT
>NZ_VMMT01000108.1:0-545 GCF_013277355.1 Streptococcus sp. 1343 | reverse complement strand
GTAAGCGCGTCATAACAAGGTATCTATCATTCATGGAGCTCCTCCTGTATACTATTAGTAAAGTAAAACTATTGGAGGATATTTAAATGCCACAACCTATTGTTCCTGTAGAGATTCCACAATCTCGTCGTTTTGATTCTAAAAAGAGAAATGATATTCTGCTTAAAATTCGTATTGGCAAGCTTGAAGTAAGTTTTTTTCAATCTCTCAATCTCGAAATGATAGAACAGCTTTTTGGATAAGGTGTTGCTCTATGACAATTCATCTATCTAGCCTAGGGCAGGTCTATCTCGTATGTGGGAAAACGGATATGAGACAAGGCATTGATTCACTGGCTTATCTCATTAAAACCCACTTTGAATTGGATCCTTTCTCCGGTCAAGTTTTTCTCTTTTGTGGTGGACGTAAAGACCGCTTTAAAGCCCTTTACTGGGATGGTCAAGGATTTTGGCTACTATATAAACGCTTTGAGAACGGTAAGTTGACTTGGCCAAGTACAGAAAAGGATGTCAAAGCTCTCACACCAGAACAAGTAGACTGGCTGA
>NZ_VMMT01000107.1:0-545 GCF_013277355.1 Streptococcus sp. 1343 | reverse complement strand
AGGAACAATCGTAGAACTTCCAGGTAAGGATGGTCGTCCAATTAAAGTGACGATTGGAGCAGATGGTTCAGCTAAGGTTCCAAATGATCAATTACCAGATACTACGGTTGTAGGTAATGCTAAGATTACAGAACCAGGTAAAGCAGCTGTGGAAGTTCCTAATGTAACAACACCAGCTAAGGTAACACCAGCAACACCAGAAACTGAAAAACCAGGTAAGATTGAAATTACTCAACAACCAAATGGAAATGCGATTGTAACACCTAAGAAACCAGATGGAACAACTTACCCATCAGGAACTAAGGTAGAAATCCCAGGTGAAAATGGAACAACAATCACAGTCACAATTGGCGACAATGGTTCAGGTGAAGTGCCAAATGACAAGCTTCCGAAAGGTGCTGTTCCAGGTACAGGAAGAGTCACTGAACCGAACAAGAAACCATCACAACCAGTGGATGTAACAACACCAGCTCGTAAGACACCAACAGTAGAGTTGTCACAAGATCCTACTACAGGTGACGTTACAGTAACACCTAAGAAACCAG
>NZ_VMMT01000106.1:0-4988 GCF_013277355.1 Streptococcus sp. 1343 | reverse complement strand
GAAGAAACAAACAAACCTGAAAAAGATGAGTCAAAAGACGAAACTTCAACAAAACCTGAAAATTCTGGTAATGCAATAACAGAAGAGAATGGGCAAACAGTACCAACTGAATCTAATCAAGGTGATACAAATAAAGTTGGAGAGTCAAATAAACCAGAAAATAATGACTCCAAAAATGAAACTTCAGAAAAAACTGTAGAAGAAGTTCCAGTAAATCCAACAGAAGGCTCTACAGAAGGAACCTCAAATCAAGGAACAGAAAATCCAGTTCAATCTGCAGAAGAATCAACAACAAACTCAGGAGAAGATGCAACTCCTAAGTCAGGAGAAAAATCAGGAGAGACTAAAGAAGAATCCACAGACGCTTCAGAAGTTCATTCTGCAACTCCAGTCGAGAAGCCGAAAGAACAAGAACCAGAAAAAACTGTAGAAGAAGTTCCAGTAAATCCAACAGAAGTCACTACAGAAGGAACCTCAAATCAAGGAACAGAAAATCCAGTTCAATCTGCAGAAGAAACAACAACGAATTCAGAGAATGTATCACCAGATACATCTAAAGAAAATACTGGGGAAATGTCCAGTATTCCTAGTGATTCGACAACCTCAGTTGAAGAAACAAACAAACCTGAAAATTCTGCTCATCCAATAACAGAGAGCGGACAAACAGAACCAGAACAATCAAACGGAAATTCAACTGAGGATGTTTCAAGCGAATCAAACACAGCCAATTCAAATGGAAACGAAGAAATTAAACAAGAAAATGAAGTAGAACCTGATAAAAAAGTAGAAGTTCAAGAGAAAACAATAGAACTAAGAAGTGTTTCTGATGTGGAGCTCTATAGTTATGAAGATAATCAATCAAAACAACATACAAGTTTGGATAAAGTACCAGATAATAAATCTGCTTATTTCATTAAGGTGAAGTCAGCTAAATTTAAAGATGTACTGCTTCCAGTTTCAAACATTGAGGATACTACAAAAGATGGCAAACCAGTCTATAAAATCACAGCTAGATTGGAACACTTGAAGCAATCTGTAGACAATCAATACCAAGACAATTTTACATATTATCTTCCAAAACTTGTTCAAAATGATGGCCCTATCTACACATCATTTAAAAAATTAATAACTGATATGAATAGTAGACCAAGTGGAACATTCACACTTGGTGCAACAATGAATGCTCGCGAGTTTGAGTTAAATGAAAACCAAGAAAGTTATGTTACAAATAACTTTACAGGGACATTGATTGGTAGTCATCAAGGTAAACATTATGCTATCTATAATTTGAAAAAGCCATTATTCAATACATTAAATAGAGCTACTGTTAAGGATCTCACCTTAAAAGATGTTAATATTTCTGGTAAGAATCATGTCGCATCAGTTGCTAAGGAAGCCACAAATTCTTCAACTTTAGATAACGTTCACGCAAATGGAATCATTGCTGGTGAGCTAGGTATCGGAGGACTTGTCCAAAAAGTTGATAATTCTACAGTAAGAAATAGTAGCTTCACCGGAAGAATAACAAATACCTTTGTTACAAAGTCTCAGTATGCAATTGGTGGCTTAGTAGGACAATTAACTGGATCTAATTCTGTAGTAGATCATTCTATTTCAACAGTAACCATTTCAAGTAATGGAGAACATTCTAATCAAACAATTGGTGGAATTGCAGGTATCGTAGAAAATAATGCAACTGTAAAAAATAGTTATGCTGAAGGTGAAATAAATAATGCTAAACCATTCGCTAGAGTTGGTGGAGTTGCAGGTTCCCTTTGGACAAATGGCTCTAGCACGGAGGACAATTCTGGGATTCTACAAAATGTCCTAAGCGATATGAATATTACAAATGGGAATGCGATTTCTGGTTACCACTTCAATGGTATGAAGAAAACAGCAGTTTACAGTAATAAAGACAATAAGGTAGTTAATGTTCAAGCAGTTGGAGATGAGGTAATGTCAGTTGATTCCACTGTAGAACGTGGTACTGAGATTGAAAAAGAAGCAGTTCAAGCCAAGAAAGACCAGATTACTACAAAGAAAACTATAACCGTGGAAGATTTCACAAATTCTGCTAAACAGGATGTAGATTATACCAAGGCCACTCATTATCAAGCGGCAAGAGAAGTTGCATATAAAAATATAGAAAAATTATTGCCTTTCTATAATAGAGACACCATTGTGAAGTATGGAAATCAATTGTCAGCTGATAATAATCTATTTAAGAAAGAATTGTTATCTGTTGTCGCTATGAAAAATGAGGAAGTGGTTTCAGATATTACTTCAGACAAGCACTCTATCAATCACTTATTACTACATTACAAAGATGGAACATCTGAGAAAGTAAACGTAACCTACCATAGTGATTTTGCAAATCTGGCTGAGTATACTATTGGAACTACAGGTCTAGTATACACACCAAATGCTTTCCTAAAAGATTATTCATCTATAATAGACAGAGTTAAAAACGACTTAAATACAGTGCAGTATAATCCATCTGCTCTTAAGAATTTGTTAGGAATCTCTGATAATGTTAAATTAACAGAACTCTATCTAGATGAACAATTCGCTAAAACCAAAGAGCACTTGACTGAGACTCTTAAAAAATTACTTTCAGCTGATGCTGCTGTTACTGGAAATAATAGTGCTATTGACAATTACATGGTTGATAAAATCAAGCGAAACAAAGAAGCCTTGATGCTAGGATTAACCTATCTAGAACGCTGGTATGATTTCAAATTTGATAAGGCTAGCGCAAAAGATTTGCTTATGTTCCATATGGATTTCTTTGGTAAGGGAAATACCTCTCCGCTAGATACAATTATTGAACTAGGTAAATCTGGCTACAACAATCTCTTGGCAAAAAATAATGTGGTTACTTACAATGCCTTGCTGACGAATAACTACGGTACAAAAGACCTGTTTAGTGCTTTAGAAGCCTATCGTAAAGCATTTGCACCTACTCAAACTAACAATGACTGGTTTAAATCACAGACCAAGGCTTATATCGTTGAAGAAAAATCTAATATTCCAGAAGTGAGGGCTAACCAGGAAAAAGCTGGTAGCAAGTACTCTATCGGTGTCTATGATCGAATCACTAGCGACAGCTGGAAATATCGTAACATGGTACTACCTCTACTTACCTTGCCAGAAAAATCAGTATTTGTCATTTCAACTATCTCTAGTCTAGGCTTTGGTGCTTATGATCGTTATCGCAATAGTGACTATAAGGCTGGTGATAAGCTCAATAAGTTTGTTGAAAAGAGTGCTCACGAAACAGCAGAGCGTCAACGAGATCACTATGATTATTGGTATCGTATTCTAGATGAAAAAGGGCGTGAAAAGCTTTATCGAAATATCTTGCTTTATGATGCCTATAAATTTGGAAATGATAATACTGAAGGAAAGGCTAAAAAAGTAGCAGATTTTGATGATCCAAATCCTGCTATGAAACATTTCTTTGGACCTGTTGGAAATAATGTTGGACATAATCAACACGGTGCTTATGCTACAGGGGATGCCGTTTATTATATGGGTTATCGTATGTTGGATAAGGATGGAGCTATCACTTATACTCATGAAATGACGCACGATTCAGATCAGGACATTTATCTTGGAGGATATGGTCGAAGAAGTGGTTTGGGACCAGAGTTCTTCGCCAAAGGCTTATTACAAGCGCCAGACCATCCAAATGACGCAACCATCACCATCAACTCGATCTTGAAACATTCAAAATCTGATAGTACAGAAGGACAACGATTACAAGTACTTGATCCAACCACGAGATTTAAAGACGCAACAGATCTTCAGAACTACGTCCACAATATGTTCGATGTCGTTTACATGTTGGAATATCTCGAAGGAAAATCTATTACAGAGAACCTTACCAATTATCAGAAAATGGAAGCTCTTAGAAAAATTGAGAACAAGTATGTAGAAGATCGTGAAGATGGAAATAAGGTTTACGCAACAAATGTAGTCAAAGATTTGACAGTAGAAGATGCTAAAAAACTGACAAGCTTTGAGAGTTTGATTGATAATAACATCCTTTCAGCTCGTGAATACAAGTCTAAAGAATACGAAAGAAATGGCTACTTCACTATTAAGTTATTTGCACCAATTTATGCAGCATTAAGTAGTGATATAGGAACACCAGGTGACCTGATGGGACGTCGTATAGCCTATGAACTACTAGCTGCTAAAGGCTTTAAAGATGGTATGGTACCATATATCTCAAACCAATACGAAGAAGAAGCCAAACAAAATGGTAAAAAGATAACTATTTATGGTAAAGAACGCGGATTGGTGACAGATGACTTGGTTTTGAAAAAGGTATTTAACGGTCAATATAAAACTTGGACAGAATTCAAGAAAGCTATGTACAAAGAACGCCAAGATAAGTTTGGACAATTAAATACAGTGTCATTTAAGGATCCATCAATTCCTTGGTATATTCGCGAAACAAAAACTATCAATAGCGTGACTGAATTACAGAAATTAATGGATGAAGCTGTTCGTAAGGATGCAGAAGATAATCGTTATTCTTGGTATAACTATAATCCAGAATATGATAGTGCGGTTCATAAGTTGAAGAGAGCAATCTTTAAAGCCTATCTTGACCAAACCGATGATTTTAGAAGTTCAATTTTTGAGAATAAAAAATAGTGTTTACTATTAGGAAATAAAAAGTGAATGTAGAGAATTAGAATTGTCATTATTAAAAAAGATAAATTTTCCATTCGGAAAATAAAATGTATTGTTGGTTCGGTGTTACTCGGAAGTGTCTTGGTTGCACCGTAACCGTCCAATAGCGAAGTATATTGAAAAATCTCCAGACTAGAGAACTCACGGATAGTTCCTAATCTGGAGATTTCTTATTTGCACTTTTCTTGTACAACTTTAGTCCATGGTAAATAAGCCTCTAAAACCTCTTTGTTTACGAGAGTTTCCTCGTTTGGAAGACATTCTAGAAGATAGGATAGATAATT
>NZ_VMMT01000105.1:0-5585 GCF_013277355.1 Streptococcus sp. 1343 | reverse complement strand
AATGTTTTAGAAGTAGAGGTGTACTATTCTAGTTTCAATCTACTATAAAAGCACATGAACTATTCTATGACCGTGATTAGTAAGGTTTTTGCTTAATGAGTAATTGAATGGAAAGTAATTATTTAATAAAGAAATTTAGTCTTGTATTAATCGAGATTAAATTTCTTTATGTTTAAATTACATGAGAAGAGTGATTAATATTACAATTTTGTTACAAAATAAGTTTTTGATAGAATTTTCAGATAATTTAGGATATAATACTTTTAATTTAAATAAAAAGGAGTGATTTTATGGGAGACTGCAAAGATTTTTGTCATAAAAAGTACCAAATAGCAACGATTTTTCTGCTATCGGTCTTTGCATGCAGATTTGCTTTAGTACAGGTTAGTGCTGCTGAGGGGAAATTTGAAACATCCAATCAAGTTACACATGCAGTAATAATTAATAAATTAGATGATTCAAATAAGCTCGCACCGTCAGTCACGGCTGACAAGAATGCTCTAGATTCTTCTTCAAAGGAAAAAACAGAAGCGACAGCGTCAGTAAAACAAGATGATTCTATAGAATATAGAGATAATAAGTCAGACAAGAATGTAATCACACAGAAAGAAAAGACTGCTATAAAAAGTGAAGAGAAGAAGGAAGAATCAGCAGTAGAAAGAAGTTCTTCTTCCGAAAGTTCACAATCACAGTCGTTATCTCAAAGTGGACATAAAGAAAAGCCAAATAGTATCTCCAGTAATGAAATGATTACTGTCCCTAAAACATGGGAAGCAGGACACAAAGGGAAAGGAACTGTAGTCGCTGTTATAGATTCAGGCCTTGATTTGAATCATGAAGTTCTGCGTATTTCTGATCCGTCAAAGGCGAAATTTAAAAATCAGGATGATATCGAAAAAGCTAAAAAAGCTGCCGGTATTGACTATGGAAAATGGTACAGTGACAAGGTAGTATATGCTTATGATTACTTTGATGGAACTGATAATATAAAAGAGGCTGAAAAAGAGTCTCATGGAATGCACGTTACTGGTATTGTAGCTGGAAATCCAATTAATAAAGCCCCGAATTCTGAGAAGGTTTATGGGGTGGCGCCAGAAGCTCAAATTATGTTTATGAGAGTTTTTTCAGATAGAGATAAAACTACAGCCTCTGCCCTCTATGTAAAAGCCGTTGATGACGCAGTTGCGTTAGGTGCGGATGTGATCAATATGAGTTTGGGTGCAGGTGCGGGTTCAACTGTAGATGCGGGTTCAGATATTATTGAAGCAGTAAAAAGAGCACGCACTAAAGGAGTATCTGTTGTTATTGCTGCTGGTAATAGCAATACTTTCGGTAGAGGTTTTTCACAACCATTAGCAGAAAATCCTGATTATGGTCTCGTCGGAAATCCCTCTACAGTAGAAGATTCAATTTCTGTTGCTTCGATTAATAATAAAATTCTAACTACTGAAGTCTTTGAAGTAAAAGGTTTAGAAAATGACGCTACCCTTGATTATGGTAAGTTTGATTTTAATAGACCTGAAACAGAAAAAGATTTTGAAAAAGGGAAAGAATACGAATATGTAGCAACGGGTATTGGTCGTGAAGAAGATTTTGCTAATATTGATGTAAGAGGTAAGTTAGCACTGATTCAACGTGGTAAAATCCATTTCTCTGATAAGATTAAAAATGCTCTTCAACACGGTGCAGCTGGAGTTTTAATTTATAACAACGTTGAAGGTGCAAATGTTAGTATGTCTGTTACAGGTGATGCTAAGAAAATCCCATCTGTCTTTATTTCAAAATATTATGGTGAAATTCTTAAGTCTGGTCAGTATAAAATTGTCTTTAATCACAAGATGGATAATCGTAAATCAGATGTTGCAGACCAATTGTCAGATTTTTCAAGTTGGGGAGTTACAACAGATGGACAATTGAAACCAGATGTTACTGCACCTGGTGGAAATATCTATTCATCATTTAACGACAATAGTTATGGAAGTATAAGTGGAACAAGTATGGCGGCCCCTCATGTAGCTGGTGTCGCAGCATTAGTCAAAGAATATTTAGCAAAGAAACATCCTGAATTATCAGCTAGTCAAATTTCAGAGATTGTAAAAGCTTTAATTATGTCTACTGCAAAACCACATTTTAATAAACAAACTGGAGCCTATACTTCTCCACGTCACCAAGGTGCTGGCGTAGTTGACACGATGGCGGCAACAAGCACAGATCTATTTGTAACAGGTGCAAATAATTATCCAAGTGTTACTCTTGGTAATGTTGGTGATAAATTTACCTTTGAAGTTACAATTCATAATATTTCGGATAAAGACCGAACATTGAAGATGATTGTAAATACAAATACGGACGAAGTTGAAGAAGGAAAATTCACTCTCCGTCCACGAAAACTAACTGAAACAGTTTGGCCCGAAGTAACTGTGAAAGCTCATAGTACGAAGACAGTAACAGTTAGTGTAGATACAAGTAAGTTTACTGAAGAACTTAGCAAAATAATGCCAAATGGTTATTTTCTAGAAGGATTTGTTAGATTTGTCAATCCTGCAGATGATGGTTCTGTTATTGGTTTACCATTTATGGGATTTAAGGGAGAATTCCAAAATCTACCTGCAATTGAAAAACCAATTTATCAATTGATTAAGGAAGGAAACAGTGGATTTTACTCTGAAATTGATAAAGATAATCCAGGAATTTCACCTTCAGACGATGTAACTTATTTAACAAGTTCTGAAAATGATGTAAATGTTTTAAAAGCAGAGCGTCAAGGAAATCGAGTGACTGTACTCGGAGTGAAACAAGATGATGAAGGAAAATACCATCTTCAATTAGATGAAAAGGGTAATGTTCGCCTTGCTATCTCGCCGAACGATGATGGTAATAAAGATTCTGTTCAATTTAAAACTCTTGTCTATAGAAACTTGGTAAATCTTCGTGCAACTGTTTATGATTCTTCGGATACAACACACAGTCAGCCTATTTGGCAAAGTCGTCCAACAGACCTTGTGAAAAATTATTTTGATGGCGATACTAGAAATCCAAGAAGTTACATTGTAGATAAAACAGCTTGGGGAGGACAGGATTCTAATGGAAATCGAGTCTCTGATGGAATTTATGACTATGTTATTAGTTATAAGCCAGATGTCCCTGGAGCTGAAGAACAATACACAATATTTAAAATTCAAATCGATACACAAAAACCTCTGATTACTTCGGGATATATTCGTTCTCAAAAAAATCAAGAACAATTTATAGCTCGTAAACCTCAGGATGTCGGAAATGGCGGAATTCTTCTAGAAAAAGTCTTTTATATTCGTCCTTCTGAAAATAGAGAGGCGGCAGATTCAGAAATCGAACAGTATCAGATTATCAAACAAAATGAAGATGGTAGTTATACACTTCCTAAGAACATTGATAAATCGAAAATCTTCTATTATGTGGAAGACTTTGCGGGAAATGTAGATTTTATATCTCTCAAAGATCTTGTAGGTGAAGAAAATAGTGGTCGTGTAAAAATTGCTATACTAAACAATAAAACCAATGATGAGATTGATACAACTTATGTTTATCGCATTAAAAATAGCGAAGGTCAATATGTAACCGTTGATAAGTCAAAAGATACTAATTTCTTGAAATTTGGGCATTATGTTGCAGAAATTTTTAGCTATGATCGTACAGAGTTGAAATTTGTGAGTGCTCTATCTAAGGAATTTGATTTAACGAAAGAAAATAGTTTTCAAACTATTACCTTCTTGGCTAACAAAATGAAATATGCCCCAGTAACGGTTGGCTTTAATCAAGCTGTTCCTGGAACTACAATGATTACTTTAGTAGGTGAAGACGGTCAGAGTCAAGTCTTGCCAGCTGAAACATATGGTAAACATTCTTATGGTAAGAAAGTGGTTACTGGTGAATATAAAGTTCTTGTAAATCTGTCAAACGGTTATGAATTACTTGATAATCTTCAACCATTTAAAGTTCTGTTTGGTAAAAATAATGTTTTGTCACTTTCAGTTGTTTCTAAGTTAGCTCTGATTGCAGCTTTAAATAAACAAATGGAAGTAGTTAAAACTCCAAGATATTATAATACAAAACAGAATTTAAAAGAGATGTTTGAGCAAAGTGTCAAAGATGCGCAACTAGCATTGGGAAGTAAACTTAACCAAGATAAAATTGACCAAATTGTTAAGGCTTTAGAGTCTGCTATGCAAACATTGGATGGTAAGGAATCTGATATCACATCATTGAAGAATGCCATTAAAGCATATGCTGAGACAGTTAAAAAAGGTAAATATATAAATTCTGATCAAGAACGCAAAGGTCAATATGATCGTGAATTTAAACTCTTGGCATTATTAATTACAAAAGATTTGATAACTCAAGATGAAATTGACCGTCTGTTGACCACTTTCTTGCAAGCTCAAGACCAGCTGAATGGGAAAGAAACAGATTTTATGAGCCTAAAGAATGTTATCGAGGATGAAGTGAAGTTCCAAGAAAAAGATCCAAGATTTTTGACAGCTAGCAAAGAGGAGAAAGATGCATATCATCTTATTTTCAACAAAGCTAAGCTACTTTTGGAAAATGCAGAAGCTAGTCAAGAAGAAATTAATGAAGTAATCAAAGCTCTAAAAGAAACGGTTGTAAAACTTAAGGCTAATAAAGTAGAGATTCCAACCAAACCAGTTGTACCAGTTAAGCCGGTTGATCCAACTAAAGCAGTTGCACCAGTTAATCCAGTTATTCCAGCTAAACCAGTTGTAACGATCAAGCCAGTTTCTCAAGTGCAACCTGTTAAATTAGTAAGTCAAAATAGACAAGTCTCAACTATTAAGCCTTCAATTAGCAATGATAAAATTGAGAAAGCTACATCAATTACAATACATCATTCCAATATAGAAGCTAAGCATGAGAATAAAACACTAGCTGGAAGTGATCAACAAGTGCTTTTAGCTACAGTCATCAAAGAAGGAAAACAGTTACCAGCCACTGGTGAGAATAACATGATTTCTATTATGCTAAGTATTTCTGGAATTTCTCTCTTGTTGTCAGTTATTGGACTTGTAACTTTTTCAAAAAGTGAGTAGAGAATACAAGCTAAATTCCCAAAGTAAGTTCCACCGCTAGTAGAATTGGAAGTTAGTCTGAGAAAAATCATAAAAACCAGTGGAATTCCGTGTCAGGGTAAGTTCCACTGGTTTTACTCATGCTTGATTTCTATAGTAGTATCGTGAGCAAAAGGATTCAAATTATAGTATAGTTGCTTAGTTTCAAACAAGCATGTTATAATAAAGCTATGGCATATAGTACAGATTTTAAACAGCGAGCATTAGATTACATCAAAGAGGGGGCACAGCCATGTCGAGGCAGCCAAGGTTTTTGATGTTGGCGTCAGAACTCTCTTCACGTGGGAAAAGAACTTACGTGAACAAGGACACTTAGAGAGGAAAAAGCGAGTCGTCAAAAACCGAAAGATTCCTTTAGAGGAATTGAAATCCTTATGCTTTTTTACGGGAAATTGCGGCACATTTTGATTGTGCTGTTCCTTCAGTATGGGCAGCTTTAAAGCAGATGAAGGTCACTTTAAA
>NZ_VMMT01000104.1:0-3501 GCF_013277355.1 Streptococcus sp. 1343 | reverse complement strand
GAAACTAAGCAACTATAACATTTTCCAAGGTAAATAATTAGAATGGTGTTCTAATACAGACACACCTAATTTACCTTTATTATATTTTATAGACCTACTAAGTAAGTTATAAGCCTCCGTAGCACTTTTAGTGAAAAGCACATTGTAGTTACTGGCACTTAGAAAATTTTTAATTTTTTTCTTAACAGCCTCATATTCATTAGAAAAAATTAAATCATTTTTTGAATTATGTCTCTTAATGTTTATTGGAATTCCTGAATAAACTTCTGTTAATTTATTAACAACAGCTTTTGGCTTGGGAACTGTAGCTGCATTATCAAAATAAATAATATCTGATGTTTGAAAAGAAAATAAATTCCTCAACATATTTCACCACTTTGAAAATCTACTACCATTAAAAATTTCTACTTCCTAAGATTTAAAATTCGATTTATGTAATACATTGTATTGGCACATCTTTTGGGAAATACAACTGGACCATTTAATACTACTACAGAAACTTCATCACTACTATGGCTTCTGCTGACTTCTCATGATTCCTTGTTACTATGCTTTAGGCGCTCATGAAACCTCACGGGATCAGTCCTAGATCTTTCTTCCTTTATAACAGAGGACGTTAAAAGGTTACAGTGAAAATAGGAAATCGGACGCAGAATCTTTGGACTCTAGGAAGATTTATCTTTTTCACACAAACCTTAGTCCGAATTCAATTACTTTCATGACTTACAGATATAAGTTACGACTACCTATTTGGACTTTAGAGGTCTTGGCTATCTCATCTGCTAGATAGGCTTTCCTAGCACCTCTCTGTTCCTAGAACCAGGATTTCGCTATTCTTTCCTCTAACGGTTTTTATTCTAACGTCAGGGTCTATCTCCAGACCGTCTTCGTCCGCTACCTCACGATAGTCAGGATTGAGGGTCGCTATTAGGTTCATCGGTAGCTAGTGCCCACAGAGGACTTGTTCCTCAGATGTAGGCCATGACCCGTCGTACCTAAAAAACTATCCGACCTTAACTTAAGACCAGATAGTTCATCATTTTTATTTTTCAGCTGTAAGGGCAGCCATTGTGATGTAGTTGTATGGTTTGTTGAAGTGTGGCAAGAAGAAGAGGTCTGTCAATGCCAATTTATCAATTGTTACATGCTCTTGGACAGCAAGTGAGAACATGTGAATTCCCATGCTGATTGAAATATCGTGTGAAACCATTTGGGCACCAAGAATTTCACGGCTATCTTTGTCAAAGACAATCTTAATCGCTACTTCATGGTTATCGTGTTTCATGAATTCTGGTTTTTGAAGATCGTTAAATCCTGTCTCAGTCGCATTGTAACCTGCAGCTTTTGCTTTTTCAAGAGTCAAACCAGTTGAAACCATGTGAAGACCATAGATTGAGATACCGTTTGAACCTTGAACACCGATTCCTTCCAATTCATGTCCACAAGCATTGTAGGCACCAACGATACCAGTACGAACTGCGTTTGAAGCAAGGGCGATGTAGCTTGTGTCTTTACGAGCATTATCATAGACAGTCGCACAGTCACCAACTGCAAATACACCTGGAATTGAAGTTTCTTGTTTCTTATCTACAAGGAAAGCACCATTTCGGAAGAGTTCAATCTTACCGTCAGCAAGAGCTGTGTTAGGACGGAAACCAACCGCAAGAACAACCATATCCACATCAAAAGTTTCTTTATCGGTAATCAAGCGTTCAACTTTACCGTCACCTTCGATTGCTTTAACAGTTTGACCAAGAGCCAAGCGGATGTTGTGGTCTTCCAAGTTCTTCGCCATCATTTGTGTAAAGTCTTTGTCATAGTAACCGTTCAAGACAGTATCAACGATATCGACAAGGACAACTTCTTTTCCAAGACGCTCAAAGGCTTCAGCAAGTTCAACACCAATGTAACCACCACCAACAACGGCGATACGGTCAAGGTGTTGGCTCTTGTCAGCAAGTTTATTGATCACTTCTTCAGCGTTTTGGTACAATTTCACGAATTGTACGTTTTCAAGAGTTGCTTTAAATTCGCGGTTTCCTTTAAGAATTTCAACACCTTCTATTGGTGGCAAGATTGGTGTAGAACCTGTAGCGAAAATCAATTTCTCGTATGATTCTTTGTGCTCTTTTCCTTCAACTTCGGCTGTGACTACTTTGTTATCATAGTCGATTGAAAGAACAGGTGAGTTCATGTAAACCTTAGCACCTTTAGCTTCCAATTTTTCTTTATCAGAATAGAACAAGCCTTCAGCACCGTCAATTTGATTACCAATCCAAAGAGCCATTCCACACCCTAGGAAAGAGATGCTAGAGTTTTGGTCAAATACAACAATTTCGTTCTCATTTCCAAAATTATCCAACATAGTATTAATACATGCTGTACCAGCATGGTTAGCACCGACTACAACAATTTTACTCATAAAAAATTTCCTACTTTCATTCTAAATTTACCTTACTAGTATACCATTTATTGTCAGCGTTTACCAGAGGTTTGCTATTACTTTATCATTTTTTATCAAAAACAATTCTCCATTTATCCTAATTTCAAGCCTAATGAATTTTTTTAAGCATATTTCTTGACTTTTTCCAAATTTAATTTATGAAAATTCTAGCTTTATGGTATTATAATAACATGAAAATAAAATACAAGGTCTTCCATTTATATAATTATTTGATATTGCAACTTATTTTCTACAAAAGAAAAAAGTTGCTAGCTTGCCTCTTCGTTCACATTCTGAACTCCTAACGGGAACCACTATCACTATTTCATTAGTTAATGAGTGAGCAGATATCTTACTCTAAAAATCCTTTGATTTGCTCAAAAAGCTTGAATACCATTTCAATGCCAATAGTCAAGAATCTGAGTTGATGGAAATCAATTATCAAGCAGGAATAGCCCCCGTCACTGTTCATCCAGACCTGTTTGAACTGATTTCACTTGGTTTAGAGCATAGCCTAGCACTCTATAGCCAGCTCAACATCAGTATTGATCCCCTAATTCAAACCTGGCGCATTGGTTTTTCAGATGCCAAAGCTGCACAACCTCAAGAAATTGAAGCGGTGCTGTCTCTAATCAATCCTCATGATATCGAGTTAGATTCTTCTACTTCCATTGTATTCTTAAAGCAGAAAGGAATGAAAATCGATTTAGGTTGTTTAGTCAAGGGTTATAGTGCAGATAAAGGGTGCCCAATTTCTTAGAAAAGAGGGTATGACTTCTGCCTTGATCAATCTGGGAGGGAGTATCCTGACCATTGGAAAAAATCAGGCAAGAGGGGATAACCCTTGGCAAATCGAGATTCAAGATTCAGCCAATCCGAGGGGAAATCACTTAATGACCATTCCCGTTGTCAATCAATCTGTCGTGACTTCAGGCATTTATGAACGTCACCTGACAGTCGATGGACAAGATTACCATCACATTTTTGACAATAGACTTCCTGCAAAACTAGAATCCTAGTTCATGATTGATAATACCAACAATCAAATTCATTCGTAA
>NZ_VMMT01000103.1:0-13535 GCF_013277355.1 Streptococcus sp. 1343 | reverse complement strand
AAATCACGACTTTCTGATGAATTTATTTGGGGAGTGATAGAAAAGCCCTTCATCAGCCAGTCTACTTGTTCAGGTGTGAGAGCTTTGACATCCTTTTCTGTACTTGGCCAAGTCAACTTACCGTTCTCAAAGCGTTTATATAGTAGCCAAAATCCTTGACCATCCCAGTAAAGAGCTTTAAAGCGGTCTTTACGTCCACCACAAAAGAGAAAAACTTGACCTGAGAAAGGATCTAATTCAAAGTGGGTTTTAACCAGATAAGCCAGTGAATCAATGCTTTGCCTCATATCAGTCTTCCCACACACGAGATAGACCTGCCCTAGGCTAGATAGATGAATTGTCATAGAGCAACACCTTATCCAAAAGCTCTTCTATCATTTCGAGATTGAGAGATTGAAAAAAACTTACTTCAAGCTTGCCAATACGAACTTTAAGCAGAATATCATTTCTCTTTTTAGAATCAAAAGGACGAGATTGTGGAATCTCTACAGGAACAATAGGTTGTGGCATTCAAATATCCTCCAATAGTTTTACTTTACGAATAGTATACAGGAGGAGCTCCATGAATGATAGATACCTTGTTGTGACGCGCTTACAAAAGAACTAGATAAATCCACTAAGTGTGGTTACTCTAGTTCTTTTTCGTTTATTCAACACCCAAGATTTCTTTAATATCATCAACGCTCAAATTGCTTCTGCTTTCTTGTCCTTCAAGAACGGTGTTGAAGAGTTCTTTTTTACTTTCTTGGAGTTCTTGGATTTTTTCCTCTATGGTACCAAGTGTGATAAGGCGATAGACATCGACTTGTTTGGTCTGGCCAAGGCGGTGGCTTCGACCGATGGCTTGCATCTCGACTGCTGGATTCCACCAGAGGTCACAGAGGATGACGGTATCGGCTCCTGTTAGATTAAGTCCTGTTCCACCTGCTTTTAGGGAAATGAGGAAGCAGTCTTTTTCCCCTTGATTGAAGAGATTGACCATTTCTTGACGTTTATCTGAAGGTGTTTGTCCTGTTATTTTAAAGTGAGACATTTCTTTTTTCTCTAGTTCTTGCTCAATGAGATCAAGCATAGAGGTGAATTGTGAAAAGATAAGTGGTCGTGACCCTTTTTCACGAATGGTGTCTAGGAGCTCGAATAAGCTGTCCATTTTTCCACTATCCCCTTTGTAGTCTTCTAAAAAGAGAGCAGGGGTATTACAGATTTGTCTAAGTCGGGTTAGTCCTGCTAAGATTTCAATTTTATGACGTTTAATCTCATCAGCGCTGGCTCCTGAAACCATTTCTTGCATGCGTCGAAGTTGAGCTAGATAGAGCGTTTTTTGTGAACTGCTGAGTTCATTGCTGTAGAGGTGCTCGCTCAGTTCAGGTAATTCTGTCAGAACTTCGTCTTTTTTCCTACGCAGGACAAAAGGTTGAATCAGTTTAGCAACGAGTTGAGGTGACAATTTTGAAAATTCCTTTTTACTTGGTAGGAGACCTGGTAATACTATCTGGAAAATAGACCAAATCTCTTCGAGACGGTTTTCAATAGGAGTTCCAGATAGGGCATAGCAGGTTTTGACATCAAATTCTCTTAAAGCTTGTGCTGTTTTGGTCTGACTATTTTTTATCATCTGTGCTTCATCTAGGATGAGGTAGTCGTAAGACTGCTTTTGATAGTGTTCAAGGTCAGAACGAAAAGATGGGTAGCTTGTAATAGTGATAGTAGCAGATTTTTCAATTTGTTTGATACGCTCAGTTTTGCTACTATAGGCTACTTCAACCTGTTTGTGAGGTACAAATTTTCGGAATTCTTCCTTCCAATTATAAAGAAGGCTGGCTGGAGCTAGGATAAGAGCTTTCTGGTCTGGTTTAAGGTTGGCTTCCAGAAGAGTGATGGTTTGCAAGGTTTTCCCTAGACCCATGTCGTCTGCCAGGATTCCCCCAAAATGATAATGATCCAGCATACTCAGCCACTTGACTCCGTCTTTTTGATAGGAGCGGAGTTTGGCCTTGACTTCATAAGGCTTGATATCAAATTCTTCAGGGTGGGTCAGGTCATAAGCCATCTTTTTGAAATCACGAGAAAAATTGACATGTTCATTGTCTTTGAAGGTTTCAGAAAGACTAAAGGCACGAGATTTGTGCATCTTGATTTTTCCGTCTGAAAATTTAGCGCGAAGATCTTGGAGGCTTTGGGCAACCTTGAGACTTTCATCGTCAAAGACTAGAACCTTTCCTTGCTTGGTTTGGTAGTGGCTTTCTTGATTCCATAAAGCTTGGATAGCCTTTTCAACCTCATCTTCTGAAATCGTAGAAAAATCAAACTGAACTGAAAGGAAGCCTTCGTCGTCAAAAATGTCAATGACAGCAGGATCTTCCACTAAGAGTTTTTCAAGCGATTCATCTAGTTGAACTTGACCCAGAGTACGAAAACGGGGTAGTTCTTTTAGGAAGAAATCAACGATTTTGATTTTGGAAAGACTATGAAATTCCTCTTTGAAACCAGCAGAAAGCAGTTGATGATAGATTTTTCTAGCTTTGCTAGCTTGGTAAGTATAGGGGAGGGTTAGGAGATCTTGTTTAGAATGGACTTGTTTTTCTCCAAAGGACCACACCATGTTGAGGGCAATTTCATTTCTAGTTTTGGAGAAGGCAAAGGTGGGGATAAAGTCATGGATTTGTAATTCATCTGGAAGACTGATAGGAACATAGTTTGAGATGATATTACAGATTTGCATAAGTTCAGCCTTATTTTCCTGTGAAAAGATAAGAGGAGAACTTTCTTGATAATGATAGATCCAAGTAGCTAATTTATCCAAAAAGTAACGGTGTTCTTCTTTGATGATGTGGAAGTGATTGTGTCGAATCCAAAGTTTTTCTTGAATAATGAAACCAAAATAAGCTGTATTGATGATTTCATAATGGTTATTAGACTTGACAACTTTAAAAATTTCCTCTTCCGGGATAAAGGGACTATCATCTAAGAATATAAGAGGGTATTCGGCTTTTGAGGTTACATATTGGAAGACATCCAAAGCTTGAAAAAGTGGGACGAGGTCGTTTAAATAGCTAACAGGAGTCTCTAAATAGCGTCCGCAATCTCTAGGGCTAATGCCATAACTGAAGTTGAAATAAGAATGTTCATTTCTATCGATGAAATATTTTTTGATATAGAGGAGTAGGTTTTGGGATGCTTGATTAAACTGATCTAAGGATAATCTGATTGTCCCGATTTTCTGTGAAACAAAGTAATCTTCCTCTTGGAAAATGAGAAAAATGAAGTGAGCTATATCCTTGATAACATAGGTACGAGAAGCCTGTTCTACCTGTAGTTTTAAGGTCCATGCTAGGCTATGATTTCGGATTTCGACTTGTCCATGAAGGGAAAGTGAAGGCGCCACCGCTTTTTCTTCTACCAGTTCATCTTGGAGTTCATCAGATGGCAAGGTAGGAATCAGTTGGCTGGCAAAACTTGGTTTATGACTCGCTTTACCAATGCGTTCTTGAATAGCTTGGGGGAGGCTACGAAAGTAGAGATCCATGGCAACCCAGTGTTTACAGACTCCCTGATTTTGGAAATCTTTACATTCGCAATGAAAGCCAGTCAAATCGAAGTGCTCCATACTGGTCAGGATGTTGGGTTCCAGATGCATGGAAATACCATCATAGGTATTGGGGTGCTTAAAATATTCTTTATTTTCAGTATCAAAATAGTTTTTTATCTGTTGGAAAATAGTTCGTCCATCCATTCTCATACGAGCAGGGAGTCTATCGGGAACCGCCATTGAAGTAACCTCTATTCTAATTATTCTTTCCTCTATCTTATCAGATTTTATAGGAAAAGAATAGACTTATCTTATATAAATTGCATCTTGATAGGGATTGGAAACATTTGTAGTTGCCAGATAGTTGTATGTAATATCGACAATCAATTACAAGGAGCTTACGATTCCACAGAAACTATCAAGTGAAAACTGACCTATCTATAACATTCTAGCTAAATTTCTTCTTGGTTTGGTAAGTTTTTCATCTGGTGAACTAGATAGGCTGCTATAAGTAGTAAAATTATAAGAGCAAAGGCAACAACTTCAAGACCAACACTTGTTGCAAGAAATACGAGAGCAAGGGATAGGACAGCTGGGATAAGCAAGTTGATAACATTGATGGAGGATTGAACTGATCCCATTAACTCCTCAGGAATGATTCCAAAAATCATGGCTTGCAAGCGAGGACTCAATACTCCTGCCGAGAAAGCATCACCTGCACTTCCTAGTAAAATAAGTAAAAAACTTCCACGTAGAAAACCTATAACAATGAGAGACTCCATCAATAGACTCCAATAAATATTCAGGCGAATAGAAATTTTTTTAGATAGAAATCCACTCAGAAGTCCACCTAAAATAACATGAAGAAGGCTTATCATTATCAAAATTGCCAGACTTTGCCCTGTTGACAAATCCATAAAAGGATGGTGAATCAGTAGAATCGCACTGACAGGCTCTACCATCATCAAAACAGCTTGACTAATGGACAAAATCCAAAGCAAGACCATGACATCTCCCATAGTCATCAATAATTTCATTGACTCTTTCAAATGCTGGAAAAAGCTACTCATTCCTACATAAGGAGGAACTTCGATTTTTTCTTCCTCTTTTTTCAAGCGGTTTCGAATAAGTAGACTTCCTAGAAAGGCAAATAAAAAGGTTAAAACATTTACAAAAGCTAGAGTAGAAATGCTAAACAGTCCTAAAAATACTCCTCCGCTGAGATTACCTATCAAACGTACAATGGAACTCGTGGACTGCCTAAAACTCATAGCCTCCGTCATATCATCGTTTATTAGCCGTATGTAAATCGGTGTCAGCATGTATCCTGCAAGAAAACCAATCGTATCTGAAATCAAGTTCATACTGCAAATAAAGAAAACAGAAAAGAGAGAGAAGTCGGTACTTGTCAGGAGCAAAGTCACTCCAGAATAAAGGAGGACTTTGATAAAGAGGATAGAAATATACTTGCTAATTCGATTTTTTTGAAAATCAGCTATAACTCCAGTAAAAAGGTTGCAAAACCTGTGGAATAGTTTCTGACAGACTGATCAAAAATATAGCTAAGGGAGCAAACGTATAAGAAGAGACATAATTGATAAAAGCTAAGTAAAAATAGTGTCTCCAAAACTTGAAATCCACTCATTCACTGTTAGCTGACGAAAAGCTCGATTTTTAAGAAAAATATGCATATTAATCTCCTTATAATAAATTCTAGAAAGCATAGAGCAAATTCGTGGTTCGTCTGACTAAATTTCCTATCTAAATACTACCTTCAAATATAAAATTTAGTGAAACTTTTATCTCCTCTAATCTTCTAAATATATTTTAGTGTATATTTTTTATAAAGTCAAGAATTTTTGAATAAATTACCTATTTTTTGACAATTCTGTAAATTTCCGAAAAATATTTCAAGTGAATCCATCTATTACCTTAGGACATTGAAACTTCTTTCGCCAGAGGTACTTATATTACTGGGAAGTTGAGGATTGAAATGTGGTATAATAAGAGGTAATAGAGTTTGGAAAGTGAGAGAAGATGATTTCAAAGAGATTAGAATTGGTAGCTTCCTTTGTACCACAGGGAGCCATTTTATTAGATGTGGGAAGTGATCATGCTTATCTGCCCATCGAGTTGGTTGAGAGAGGACAAATCAAAAGTGCCATTGCAGGTGAGGTGGTGGACGGGCCCTACCAATCTGCAGTCAAAAATGTTGAAAGTCACGGGTTAAAGGAGAAAATCCAGGTTCGTTTAGCCAATGGCTTGGTAGCCTTTGAAGAGGCAGACCAAGTGTCGGTCATTACCATTGCTGGTATGGGTGGCCGTTTGATTGCTAGGATTTTAGAAGAAGGCTTGGACAAGTTAGCTAACGTAGAGCGTTTGATTCTCCAGCCCAATAATCGTGAAGACGACTTGCGCATTTGGTTGCAAGACAATGGTTTTCAGATTGTGGCAGAAAGCATTCTAGAAGAAGCTGGCAAGTTTTACGAGATTTTGGTGGTGGAAGCAGGACAAATGAAGCTATCAGCAAGTGATGTTCGATTTGGCCCCTTCTTGTGCAAAGAGGTCAGTCCAGTCTTTGTCCAAAAATGGCAAAAAGAAGCTGTTAAGCTAGAGTTTGCCCTCGGACAAATTCCAGAAAAAAATCTGGAGGAACGTCAAGTTCTAGTAGATAAAATTCAAGCCATCAAGGAGGTTCTCCATGCTAGCAAGTGAAGTAATTAACGTGTATGAAGCCTTTTGCCCTCAGGAATTTTCTATAGAGGGAGACAGTCGTGGTCTGCAAATTGGCACTTTGGACAAGGACATCCAAAGTGTCATGGTGGCTCTCGATATTCGTGAAGAAACGGTGGCTGAAGCCATTGAAAAGGGTGTGGATTTGATTATCGTCAAGCACGCGCCGATTTTCCGTCCCATCAAGGATTTGGTAGCTAGCCGTCCACAAAATCAGATTTACATTGATCTCATCAAGCATGACATTGCAGTTTATGTCAGCCATACCAATATTGACATCGTTGAAAATGGTCTCAATGACTGGTTCTGTCAGATGCTAGGAATCGAGGAGATAACTTATCTTCAGGAGACAGGTCCTGAACGTGGAATTGGACGTATTGGGAATGTTCTGACTCAGACCTTTGGGGACTTTGCCCAGTATGTCAAGCAAGTATTCGGCCTAGATAGTCTTCGAATGGTGCATTATCAAGAGAATGACTTGCAGAAACCTATTTCAAGAGTGGCCATCTGTGGTGGAAGCGGGCAGTCATTCTATAAGGATGCTTTAGCTAAAGGAGCGGATGTCTATATCACTGGTGATATTTACTACCACACTGCCCAGGATATGTTGTCTGATGGCTTGCTGGCATTGGATCCAGGTCACTATATCGAAGTGCTGTTTGTGGAAAAAATCGCAGCACTCCTTACTCAATGGAAAGAGGAAAAAGGCTGGGAACTAGAGATTTTACCTAGCCAAGCATCGACCAATCCTTTCCATCATATCTAGTTAGAAGGTGAAGACAATGAAAAATTGTACTAGTATAGTTATGGTAAACTGAAACTACACTAGTACAAATGTGATTCTGAGACATTGTTGAGACTGGATTTTTTTGTAAAACTTATACCCGAAATTTTATAAATAAAAAAATACAATAGTCCTCGTTTTTTGCAGTTTAATCAAAAAATCCAATACATATAATTAGAAAGATAACAATTTGCCATAAAATACTCTAAAAACAGAAAAAATTAAATGTTTTTCCTTGCAAAATTCGGGGGGGGGTGGTATAATTGCTACTAGACTGTATACTCTTCATAGGAGGTATAGTGGGGTAAATAGTCGTAAGTTGCTATTTAATATTATTGTCAATTGAAGAGGAAAATGACATGTTCTCTTCAATCATATCTTTAAGGAGAAAGAGTTATGGATTTTAGAAAGTCTAACAGAGAAAAGGTCTTCCGTTACTCCATTCGTAAGTACCACTTTGGTGCAGCCAGTGTTGCGGTTGCCGCATTGATGTTTTTTGCCAACGGTGCAGTAGCAGCGAGTGAGACAGTCACTCCAGCTACAACTAATGACGTGGTCGCTGGATTTGATGGTAACCCTGATGGGGCTCTGCAGGAGTCGGATGAGGGAGAGTTGAAGGAGGTTGTACTTGAGCAACTTGCTGAAGGTAAGATCACAAAGGAGATAAAAGGGCAAGGGAGGTCAGCGGAAGGATCTAATCAAGGACAGACAGTAGCTGCCCCTAAAACTACTGGAGTAGACTCTAGCCAGCCAGAGTCTGTTCAAGAAAGTTCTCAGGTGAGAGAGAAAAGGGCAGGATCTGCTGACACGATAGCAGCCAAAACAAGCAGCACTGGAGTCCTTCAGCCTCGGGTGCTCAAAGACAGCCAGTCTGACTATGACCCTATTCCACTTGACGATGATGAGGATGATACAGAACAGGATGAACAACCGTTAAACACTCCGGTGACAACAGCGATTCAACCTCGTTCAAGAGGAAGCAGACAAGAAGTTCCTTCAGGCTATATAGCTGTGCCAAGTAATGCTTATGTAGATGGGATCAACTACTTTTTAGAAGATGGACATGCAGGTTCACCTTATGCCCGTGGAACCTATGTCTATGGTTCGCAACGTTCAAGAGCATATTGGGACGGAAAAGAGTTTCGTATTCCGGAAGCGAAAGATTTTATCCACGGGATAGTCAAGAAAACAGAAACTGGTTTTAAATGGGAGATTGATATCAATAAGGGAAAAGTAGGACGGGGTCCACACCACTACTTATCAAATACTTTTTGGTTTACCCTACCTAAAAACCACACTGTAAAAGCAAACTCAGTAACTATTTCTCGTTATGATCATAGGACTGGTGGCACCACTGCTACTAGTGGAGATGCAGGTAACGGAGAGGATCAAATCCTAAAGGCCTTACAATCAGCTGATGGAATTAGTGATGAAAAGCAGGGGACTGTTGCATCAACAGGAGCGGCAGCAAAAAGTGGAGGTTATGGTTATCGGACGGATAGTCTGGATGGCTTAGCCAAGGAAGAAGTTAACTGGTGGGTGCAGAAAGGTTTCTACTACCATGCTGATAAAAACTTCCCAACTGAAGTTGAGAAAAAAGCAGCTTCTAAATACTCTGGTATCAAAAATGAAACCGAGAAAGTCTACACCTTCTCTTTGGACGGAGAACGTGATGATAGCTACCATTTAACCTTTGAGACGACTTCCACAGATACGACTTTCCGTAATCTCTATTACGCCTTGGGTGTTAAAGGGTTTAGGCTGTCAGGGAAATCAGTTAATCGCTTGCTAGTCAATCAGTGGTACGGTAGAGCTGCCGGTGAAGGAGACCAGGCTGAGAAGTATCCGGCTCAGTTGGAAGGGAATGGCTACTATCAGATTGTACAAGGGCAAATTTGGCAGCCGCAAAATAATAATGTATCAACAACTCCAGGTACCTCTTCATCTTTAATTGCTAAAAGCGATGGAGGCATTGACCTTGAATCCTACTTTAAAAATAGGGATAAGGTAGGGGATAATGCTGAATCACATCCAACTTCTTATAATCTTTTTAAGGATGGTGTCAAAGTTGAAAACAACCAAGAGGTTGCAAAGACTATCGTCAATACTCCGGGAGTGAAATCTTATCTTGTAGAGCGAATCTTTGCTGACGGTTCTGGTGAAATGGTCCAGTTAAATTTTGTTGTGAAACCGAAAAAACCAAGTTTAACGACTGATTTGCAAAAGCAAGCAGGGACGATAAAGGATATCACTGCAACTAACGGAACCAAAGGTGTAGAGATGGTTCTCTACCATGACGGAAAAGAAGTAGCAACCAGTATTGCTGGTGATGATGGAAATGCAACCTTCAAAAATGTTGTTATCACAAACGGTTCTTATACTGTCAAGTCACGTGTTTCAGGTCAGTCTTATTTGACTGCAGAAGGCAAGCGAACTTCACTCTTAGAGTCTGAATCATCAGATGCTAAAGTAGCCAACTACGATAGCAGTCAGATTCGTATTGGGTTTGGACAAAGTGGAGAGGGCGGAGCAGCTTCTAGCTTGGAGACAAGTAAGTATAAAGCACTATATCGTGACAATTATACTGAAAAACAACTACAAGTGCTGGTTCGAGTTCCAGGTGGTAAGTCTATCAAAAATATTGAAGTAACTAATTTAGAAAAAACGGGCTTGGTTCAGGGTGGAGTGGAGCCTGAGGGTTTCCTAAGTAGCAAGAAGTCATTAACAGGAACTATTAACAAAACCAATTCAGGTATCCATCAAATTACTGTTACGGTTACAACCGCAGATAATACAACCAAGACAGAAAAACTCTATCTATACATTCCATTTACGAAACCAAGTTTTGCAACAACAGCTGAGAGTTTGAAAGGAAAGACTACAGGAAAACCGGTCATCAAAGCAAACTCTGGAACAAAAGGAGAAGCAGCAAATATTCCTGATAAAGCAAAACTGAAAACCTTCTTGGTTAAAGGTGGGAATGATGTGGATGCTGTAGGCACAGGTGCTTCTGATAATAAGCCTAAAAAAGCTACTGGCTATACTATTCTTGCTAGTGGTGATGTTAAGGCGGATGGAACAGTTGATTTTACTCCTGATAAGTATAGACAAGAATTGGTGGGGAATGAGGAACTTCGTCTAGTTACGGCAGTGGTTAAGGAAGGTACAGATGAACCTGTTTTAGACTATCTTGTATCACCACTATCAGAATCGCTTAAACTAGAACTTCCTACAGAAGCTAGCCGTGACTTTGTAAGCCCAGCAGAAAAAGTTACCGTTGAAAATCCAAGTAGTCTAAATCAAACCGAGAAAGATAAGCTAAAAAAAGCTATTGAAGATGCTAATCCAGGATTTAAAGTTGAAATAACAGATGATGGTAAGGTTCAGGTGACCAGACCGGATGGACAAGAGGAAGAAGCTGCTGTCAGTGATTTTGTGAAACAAAATGGGCAAGCAGATTCTGCAGATGATTCGACTTCTCCAAAAGAAATCCAAAAACCAACTGAAAAAGTGAAGGTAGCTAATCCAAATAAGCTAACCAAAGAGGAATTGACGAAGATTACTCAGAAGGTTCAGGAGAAAAATCCTGGTGCTACTGTAAACGTTGGGCAAAATGGAGATGCCTATGTTGTACAACCAGATGGAACAAGTGGCTTGATTTCCCACAAAGATTTGTTGGAGCTGACAGAAGAGCAAAAAGAAGCTGCAAAGAACCGTAAACCGTTAGTCAACCCAGAGCAGAAAGTACCTGTAACCGATCCAGAGAAACTAAATTCTTCAGATATTGAAAAGATTAAGAAGGCTCTACAAGCTGCTAACCCAGGAGCGACTGTTACAGTGGATAGTGATGGAAATGCAACTGTTACAAGTCAGGACGGATCAGAAAGTAAGTTTATCTCACGAGATGACTTGGTTACAAAAGTGACGGTCCAAGCACCTCAATCTCCAACTATCTCACAAGATAAAGAAACTCTAACGGTAACATCAATGGTAGGTCAAGACGAAGCTACTAAGGTTATGCTTACGTATACAAATGCTACTGGACAAGAAAAAACTGTTGGTTTTACTAAAACTGGTAGCAACTGGAATAAGGATGACGCCAATGCAGATAGCACAATTTCGATTATAAATGATGAAAATGGACTGGGCAAAATCCTAATCCAAGCTGAAACAGCAGAAGCAGGTTCAACAGTTACAGTTAAGCAGCAGAAGGACGGCTCTGACTTTAGTATAGCAGCTACTACTAAGGTTTTAGGAAGATTAGAGGATGTAAGTGGTATAGCCCAACCAGATGGTTCGGTTGTAATTACTGTACCGCAGGAAGCTACTGAGTTTGATTTGACTTATCATAATCAAACTAGTAATCGTTCAGAAACACAACATTTTAGAAAAACTGATCAAGGATGGAGTGCTGTTGCAGGAATTACAGCTAGTGGCAATAGCTTTACCCTTCCAAAAAGTTTAGTAAAAGACGGGACGGAAGTTGCGGTAAAAGCTTCTAGCGCAACGAAAATTTCAGAAACTAAACGAATTAAGGCTAAGTTTGAACAACCGAGTGCAACAACTAGTGCTACACGTCAAAATGGAGATGTAGAAGTTACATTACCGACAGATGCAGAAAAAATGACCTTAACTTATAAGAACAAACAAAATACCAATGCCACAGTAACACTGGTTAAACGAGGAAATAATTGGAGTTCTTCAACAACCTTACCAGATGGTATCAGTCTAGCAAATGGTAAGGTTACGCTTGACTATACAAAAGTGAACAGGAATACAAATATCACAACAGCCTCTACTAGAGGAAATGGCGATGTTGAATCTCAAGCAAATAACCAAAATCATCCTATTCCAGAACACACAGCTCCGACGACTAAGACGATTACAAAAGTAATCGGTGAAAATCCTACAAATGCAGAGTTACTTGCTGCTGTAGATGTAGCTAACAAAGCATCAGCTGTACTGAAAGAAGGAATACAGTATCCAACTACAGTAGGGAACCATACTCTTGACGTTGTTGTTACTTATACAGATCAAAGTACAGAAAACGTAAGAGTAACGTATGTGGTGAAACCAGCAGACAAGACAGCTCTAACGCAAGCGAATAACGACTTAGCAAGCGAAGTAGCAAGTCAACCAACTACAGATGACAAGCCACAAAGCAAAGTTGACGCATATACTAAAGCAAAAGAAGCGGCGGATAAAGCAGTGGAAGCAGCGAAAAAAGTAATAGCGGACGACAATGCGACACCAGAAGCTGTACAAGCAGAGCTAGCGAAAGTAAACGCAGCCAAAGCAGCCTTGAAAGCGGCAGAAGATGCCGTAACAACCGCAGCGACAACTACAGCGAAAAATAAACTAACTGAGGATAAATCGAAGTTAGATGAAGCTGTAAGTACAGAAGGTAAGACACCAGAAAGTATTCAAGCATACGAAGCCGCTAAGAAAGAAGCAGAAGCAGATGTTGCAACAGCGAAGGAAGCAGCCAAAGCAGTATTAGCTAAAGGTGACAATGCGACAGCAGCTGAAATTCAAGAAGCGCAAGAAAAAGTAACAGAAGCGCAAGGTAAGTTAGACAAAGCGAAAGAGCAGTTAGTCGACAAAGCAGACCAGATAGCTCTAACGCAAGCGAATAACGACTTAGCAAGCGAAGTAGCAAGTCAACCAACTACAGATGACAAGCCACAAAGCAAAGTTGACGCATATACTAAAGCAAAAGAAGCGGCGGATAAAGCAGTGGAAGCAGCGAAAAAAGTAATAGCGGACGACAATGCGACACCAGAAGCTGTACAAGCAGAGCTAGCGAAAGTAAACGCAGCCAAAGCAGCCTTGAAAGCTGCAGAAGATGCCGTAACAACCGCAGCGACAACTACAGCGAAAAATAAACTAACTGAGGATAAATCGAAGTTAGATGAAGCTGTAAGTACAGAAGGTAAGACACCAGAAAGTATTCAAGCATACGAAGCCGCTAAGAAAGAAGCAGAAGCAGATGTTGCAGCAGCGAAGGAAGCAGCCAAAGCAGTATTAGCTAAAGGTGACAATGCGACAGCAGCTGAAGTTCAAGAAGCGCAAGAAAAAGTAACAGAAGCGCAAGGTAAGTTAGACAAAGCGAAAGAGCAGTTAGTCGACAAAGCAGACAAGACAGCTCTGGTAGTAACACCAGTAGCAGACCCAGCGCATTTAACAGAAGCCGAAAAAGCCAAAGTTAAAGAAGCCGTTTCGAAAGCTAACCCAACAGCCACCAACGTAGTTGTAAAAGACAATGGAGACGTAACTGTCACATTACCAGATGGAACAACTAAAGAAATTCCATCGACAGAAACCGTAGAGAAATCTAAGGTAGAGGTAACGCCAGTAGCAGACCCAGCGCATTTAACAGAAGCCGAAAAAGCCAAAGTTAAAGAAGCCGTTTCGAAAGCTAACCCAACAGCCACCAACGTAGTTGTAAAAGACAATTGAGACGTAACTGTCACATTACCAGATGGAACA
>NZ_VMMT01000102.1:0-1059 GCF_013277355.1 Streptococcus sp. 1343 | reverse complement strand
TGAGTATGAATATGATTTGAGTGAATAGTAAGTTAAACCCCAATTATTCACCCCTAATCTAAAAACCCTCCAGAATCCTTGCCTTAGCTTAGATCCTGGATGGTTTCTTTTTTCACCCAATGGGTGTTTTTTACTAGACAAAAAAGAGTTTCCCCTTTATGGTATAAGTGTAGAAAAAAACACAAAAAGAAAGGAAACTCACATGAACAGTTTACCAAATCATCACTTCCAAAACAAGTCTTTTTACCAACTATCTTTCGATGGAGGTCATTTAACCCAGTATGGTGGTCTTATCTTTTTTCAGGAACTTTTTTCCCAGTTGAAACTAAAAGAGCGGATTTCTAAGTATTTAGTAACGAATGACCAACGCCGCTACTGTCGTTATTCGGATTCAGATATTCTTGTCCAGTTCCTCTTTCAACTGTTAACAGGCTATGGAACGGACTATGCTTGTAAAGAATTGTCAGCTGATGCCTACTTTCCAAAATTGTTGGAAGGAGGGCAGCTTGCTTCACAGCCAACCTTATCCCGTTTTCTTTCCAGAACTGACGAGGAAACAGTCCATAGTTTGCGATGCTTCAACCTTGAATTGGTCGAATTCTTTTTACAGTTTCACCAGCTAAACCAACTCATTGTAGATATCGATTCTACCCATTTCACAGCTTATGGCAAGCAAGAAGGTGTTGCTTATAACGCCCACTATCGTGCTCATGGCTATCATCCTCTTTATGCTTTCGAGGGGAAGACAGGTTATTGTTTCAATGCCCAGCTTCGTCCTGGTAATCGTTATTGTTCTGAAGAGGCAGACAGCTTTATCACACCTGTTTTAGAACGGTTTAATCAACTTCTCTTTCGAATGGATAGTGGCTTTGCGACCCCAAAATTATACGATTTAATTGAAAAAACAGGGCAATACTACCTCATAAAACTCAAGAAAAATACTGTTCTGAGCCGTCTTGGAGACCTTTCCCTCCCTTGCCCACAGGATGAGGACTTAACCATCTTGCCCCACTCCGCCTACTCAGAAACTCTCTATCAAGCAGGATCTTGGTCGCACAA
>NZ_VMMT01000101.1:0-744 GCF_013277355.1 Streptococcus sp. 1343 | reverse complement strand
AGTCATAACCACCCGTGAAAACGGGTGGCTTGTACACCGGCTATAAGCCGTTTCTCTCCAGCGGCGTCTAAAGACGCTCGCTGAACTTCGTTCAGGTCGTGCTATATTACTTGACTAATGCCCGTCACAACGGGCTTTTACCTTGTTCTAAATCCGCCATCAGAAAACGGATCTTCATATTCTTTTACACTCAGCTTATCGAGTGCAATGTCATTCTTTTCCTGCTCGCGAATATATTTAGCTACGGTCTTTTCGTTTAGTCCAACGGTACTTACATAGTATCCCCTAGCCCAGAACTTTCGATTTCCATACTTATATTTTAAATTAGCGTGCTTATCAAATATCATCAATGCACTTTTGCTCTTGAGATACCCCATAAAATCGGAAATCGAAAGTTTGGGAGGTATCAATACAAGCAGGTGTACATGGTCTGGCATCATATGACCTTCGATAATCTCCACGCCACGACAACCGCATAGATGTTTAATAATATCTATCAAATCCGACCTGACTTTGTAATATATCGCCTTACGGCGATACTTAGGTGTAAAAACTATATGATATTTGCACATCCATTTAGTATGTGATAAACTGTAACTGGTTTTAGCCATTTATTTTTCCTCCTTTATCTAACCTGAACAATTAGATTATACTTGGAAAAATAAATGGAAGCTAGAAGCCTTGTCAGCCACCAGCATAGCTGGTGGTTTTCTTGTTTTTCTCTACGAGAAAAACTGGCTTGAA
>NZ_VMMT01000100.1:0-1631 GCF_013277355.1 Streptococcus sp. 1343 | reverse complement strand
CCCTTTTGACCATTACTTCGCTCTTGGCTGCAGTGATTAAGCTGGGCTTGAAAAAGGTCTTGGTGCAGGAGATGTACTCTGTTGAGACCTTGGCGCGCGTGGATATGCTCTGTCTGGACAAGACGGGTACCATCACTCAAGGAAAGATGCAGGTGGAGGCTGTTCTTCCTTTGACCGAAGAGTATGGAGAGTCAGCGCTTGCTAGCATCTTGGCCAGCTATATGGCTCATAGTGAGGATAAGAATCCAACTGCCCAAGCCATTCGACAGCGTTTTGTGGGAGAAGTTACTTATCCTATGATTTCCAAGCTTCCCTTCTCCAGCGACCGCAAGTGGGGAGCCATGGAGTTAGAATGTTTGGGGACAGTTTTCTTAGGGGCACCTGAGATGTTGCTGGACTCTGAAGTCCCAGAAGCCAGAGAGGCCTTGGAGAGAGGATCACGTGTCTTGGTCTTAGCTCTCAGTCAGGAGAAATTAGACCATCACAAACCACAGAAACCATCTGATATTCAGGCTCTAGCCTTGCTGGAAATCTTGGACCCCATTCGAGAGGGAGCAGCAGAGACGCTGGACTATCTCCGTTCTCAGGAGGTGGGACTCAAGATTATTTCTGGTGACAATCCAGTTACGGTGTCCAGCATTGCCCAGAAGGCTGGTTTTGCGGACTATCACAGCTATGTAGATTGCTCAAAAATCACCGATGAGGAATTGATGGCCATGGCGGAGGAGACAGCTATTTTCGGACGTGTTTCCCCTCATCAAAAGAAACTCATCATCCAAACGTTGAAAAAAGCGGGTCATACAACGGCTATGACAGGGGACGGGGTTAATGATATCTTGGCCCTTCGTGAGGCGGATTGTTCTATCGTGATGGCGGAGGGGGATCCAGCAACCCGTCAGATTGCCAATCTGGTTCTTTTGAACTCAGACTTTAATGATGTTCCTGAGATTCTCTTCGAGGGTCGTCGCGTGGTCAATAACATTGCCCATATCGCCCCGATTTTCTTGATAAAGACCATCTATTCCTTCCTGTTAGCAGTCATCTGTATTGCCAGTGCTTTACTAGGTCGGTCAGAGTGGATTTTGATTTTCCCCTTCATTCCGATCCAGATTACCATGATTGACCAGTTTGTGGAAGGTTTCCCACCATTCGTTCTGACTTTTGAGCGAAATATCAAACCTGTTGAGTCAAACTTTCTCAGAAGATCCATGCTTCGTGCCCTACCAAGCGCTCTCATGGTCGTCTTCAGCGTCCTGTTTGTGAAAATATTTGGGAGTAGCCAAGGTTGGTCTGAGTTAGAAATCTCAACTCTACTCTATTATCTCTTGGGGTCAATTGGTTTCTTATCCGTATTTAGAGCCTGCATGCCATTTACCCTATGGCGTGTCCTCTTGATTGTTTGGTCAGTAGGAGGTTTCCTAGCCACAGCTCTCTTCCCAAGAATTCAAAAACTGCTTGAAATTGCAACCTTAACAGGACAAACATTACCTGTTTATGGTGTCATGATGTTGGTCTTTACCGTGATTTTCATCCTGACCAGTCGTTACCAAGCGAAAAAATAAAGAAAGACTGCAATCTATGTATTGCGGTCTTTTTATACGACGAGTCTATCGTATAGTGGATTGAATCTG
>NZ_VMMT01000010.1:0-13192 GCF_013277355.1 Streptococcus sp. 1343 | reverse complement strand
AAATAATCTGTAGACGTTTATGATATTTGGCATACGATGAATCTCTTAGGAGTTTTTCAATGTTTTGTGTTTCTTCGTTTGTAAGTTTCATAACTACTATTATAAGATGTTTTTTGATTTTAGTCCAGTATTATTCTAAAAGACCCGACTACTGTTTCTAAAGAAGTCAAACGAAATAAACAAATTAGAGACTCTACCTCTAACAACCTTCCTTGCCCTCTACTCGACAAAGCTCCCTTTGTCTGTAACGGCTGCCCTAAAAGAAGACAAAACTGTGGCTATAAGAAGATTTTCTACCTCGCTAAGCAAGCTCAAAAACAGTACGAACAAACTCTTGTTGAAGCTCGTGAAGGAACTCCCCTCAATTCCAAGACCTTCTGGGACATGGACAAAGTCATTTCTGATGGTGTTAAAAAGGGACAACACATCTATCATATTCTCAAAACTCATAGCCTTGATGGCAGCTCCTCAACCGTCTATTGACACATCCGAAAAGGATACCTATCTATCGCTCCTATTGACCTAGTCAGAGCCGTTAAATTCAAAGAAAGACGGAAAAGTAAGCTACCTTCCATCCCTAAAGAAGCTAAAAAAGGCCGTTCCTATGAGGATTTCCAAAACTATTTAGCCCTTAATCAACTAGACTCTTGGCTGGAAATGGATACAGTTATGGGCAGAATGGGAGGTAAACTCCTACTCACCTTCAACTTGTCTTTCTGTAACTTTATCTTCGCTAGACTGCTGGATAATAAAACTGCCCTTGAGGTTACCAAACACCTCTATGACATCAAGAACACTCTTCACCAAGCTGACAAAGATTTCTTCCAACTCTTTCCTGTCATCCTGACAGATAATGGTGGAGAGTTTGCAAGGGTTGATGACATCGAAATGGATGTGCGAGGAGAGAGTAAACTCTTCTTTTGTGACCCTAATCGCTCTGACCAGAAAGGGAGAATTGAGAAAAATCACACGCTGATTCGAGACATTCTACCTAAGGGAACTTCTTTTGACAATTTAACTCAAGAGGACATCAATCTCGTTTGTTCGCATGTCAACAGTGTCAAACGCGCTGCTTTGAATGGAAAGTCAGCCTATGAACTCTTTGCATTTACCTATGGAGAAGAGATTCCTAAGCTTCTAGGCATTTCTAAAATATCTGCAGAAGACGTCTGTCAGTCTTCTAAATTACTCCAACATACGTTCTAAAAACTAATCTTCAACCCCATTCAAACGTCTCACACTAAGTTCCACCATAGTGGAACTTAATCTGAAACGCTTTCAGATGAGGGGATTTTGTGCGCTCTTTTTTTCTATTTCTTTCAGCTATAAAAGCAATGAAATCAAGCATTAGTAAAACCAGTGGAACTTACCCTGACACGGATTTCCACTGGTTTTTAGGATTTTTATCAGACTAACTTCCACTTGGATTAGCAGTGGAACTTAGTTTGGGAATTTACCCGATGGAAAAAAGAAGGAAAATCAAATAGAGAAATTGCTTCTCTACTTGGAAAAGCTCCTCAAACTATCCATACTGAAATCAAGCGTGGGACAGTCCGACAATGTCTTGGAAAAGGGTGCTTCAAAGAGGTTTATTCTGGCGACTATGCTCAACAGTCTTATGAACACAATCGCAAGCGCTCGGTCAAGAAATCAAGCTTGACTAAGGAACTAAAGGAAAAGATTCTCCACTATCATAACCAAAAATTTTCTCCCGACATGATGGTCAAGGATAAGGGCGTTAACGTGGGAATTTCAACCATTTACTATTGGATTCATCGTGGAAAATTGGGGTTAAGCAAGCAGGATCTGCTTTACCCTAGAAAAGGAAAAGCTCTTAAGAAACAGGCTAGCACCAACTTTAAACATGCTGGTCAATCTATCGAATCATAATTCGCTCATTTTTTTAAAAATACATAGACGTAAAAGAAAGAGGGTTAAGTGATGAAGAAGAGTGCTATTGGGAGTAATTGGAAGGATGTCCATCTGAGCTCTTTAGCAAGGAGGAAATCCTTGAAAGTGATATGCGAGTGGCTATCATGAGTGAGTTGATTGAAGCCAGGCATGAGCAAGGAATCAGTCAGAAAAAGCTAGAAGAACTTAGTGGAGTAAGCCAGCCTGTCATAGCTAGGATGGAAACAGGCAAGACTAGTCCTCAGTTGGACACAGTCTTAAAAGTCCTAGCCAGTTTAGGAAAGACACTAGTAGTCGTCCCACTCGAACAGGAAAAGAGTTGATTAGAGTAGACTCATACTCAATGAAAATCAAAGAGCAAACTAGGAAACTAGCCGTAGGCTGTACTTGAGTACGGCAAGGAGACGTTGACGCGGTTTGAAGAGATTTTCGAAGAGTATTATAGTCTTTTCTAATAACAAGCCATAGTCACTTATAAGAATTACTAATAAAGCGTTTGAAGAGCATAACTGAAATAAAGCTATAAAACACGCTATACAAAGGATTTGAGGCATTTGTCTCAGGTCTTTTTCTTTTGTTTAAAACAGATATATAGTTTCAAACTATATCAAAGCCTAATTTTTTACAATTATACAGATGATTTCTTTTCTGTTAAGATAGTTTCAACAACAAATTTTGGAGGACACATCATGTCAACTACAATCATCGGTTTCCCTCGTTTGGGTGAATTCCGCGAATTAAAATTTACAACTGAAAAATACTTTAGAAAAGAAATCTCAGAGGAAGAACTTTTAGCAGCAGCAAAAGACTTGCGTGCTAAACACTGGAACATTGTCAAAGAAAAAGGCATCACTGAAATCCCATCAAATGACTTTTCTCACTATGACAACTTCCTAGATGCAGCTTTCCTTTTCAACGTAGTACCTGCATCCGTTCAAAACTTGAACTTGTCTGACCTTGAGCGCTACTTCGCTTTGGGTCGTGGTTACCAAGGAGAAAAAGGGGACGTTCGCGCCCTTCCAATGAAGAAATGGTTCAACACCAACTACCACTACATCGTTCCTAAATTTGAAAAAGACACTCAAGTAAAATTGGCTGGTCACAAAATCTTTGATGAGTTCCAAGAAGCTAAAGAACTTGGTCTCAACACTCGTCCTGTCCTTGTAGGTCCATTCACTTTCCTTCAATTGTCAGACTTTGAAGAAGGTGTGGAAGCAGAAGACTTCGTAGACAGCTTAGTTGCTGCTTACCAAGAAGTTTTTGCAAAATTGGCTGAACTTGGTGCAACTCGCATCCAATTGGATGAAGCTGCTCTTGTAAAAGACTTGACAGCTGAAGAAAAAGCTCTCTTCTTGAATCTCTACAACAAACTCTTGGCTGACAAAAAAGGTCTTGAAGTTTTGCTTCAAACTTACTTCGGTGATGTTCGTGACGTCTACGCTGACCTTGTAAACTTGCCAGTAGATGCTATCGGTCTTGATTTCGTTGAAGGTAAGAAAACTCTTGAATTGGTTAAAGGTGGTTTCCCATCTGATAAGACTCTTTATGCAGGTATTGTCAATGGTAAAAACATCTGGCGCAACAACTACGAAAAGAGCTTGGCTGTTCTTGAGCAAATCCCAGCTGAAAACATTGTCTTGACAAGCTCATGCTCACTTCTTCATGTGCCATTTACAACTGCTAATGAAGAATTTGAACCAGCAATCTTGAACCACTTTGCCTTTGCGGTTGAAAAATTAGATGAGATCCGTGATTTGGATGCTATCCGCAATGGTCAAGGTGAAGAAGCACTTGCAGCTAACAAAGAACTCTTTGCGACTGAACGTGTGGGTGAAAATGCTGAACTCCGTGCGCGCATCGCTGGTTTGACAGACGCAGACTACACTCGTTTGCCAGCATTTGCAGAACGTGAAGCTATCCAAGAAGAAGCTTTCAAACTTCCAGCTCTTCCAACAACAACTATCGGTTCATTCCCTCAAACTAAAGAAGTTCGTGCTAAACGTTTGGCTTACCGTAAAGGTGAATTGTCTCAAGAAGAGTACGATGCTTTCCTTGCTGAAACGATCGATGAATGGATCAAATGGCAAGAAGATATTGACTTTGATGTCCTTGTTCACGGTGAATTTGAGCGTAATGACATGGTTGAGTACTTCGGTCAAAACTTGTCAGGTTACCTCTTCTCTAAAAATGGTTGGGTACAATCATACGGTATGCGTGGGGTGAAACCACCAATCATCTGGGGTGATGTCACTCGTCTTAACCCTATCACTGTTAAATGGTCTAGCTATGCACAAAGCCGTACAAACAAACCTGTTAAAGGTATGTTGACTGGACCTGTTACCATCCTCAACTGGTCATTCCCACGTGAAGACATCTCTATCAAGGATTCTACTCTTCAAATCGCTCTTGCTATCAAGGATGAAGTACTTGACCTTGAAGCTGCTGGCGTGAAGATCATCCAAATCGACGAGGCTGCTCTTCGTGAGAAATTGCCACTCCGTCGTAGCGACTGGTACGAAGACTACCTTGACTGGGCAATTCCTGCCTTCCGCTTGGTACACTCAACAGTAGCGTCAGATACACAAATCCACACTCACATGTGTTACTCAGAATTTACAGATATCATCCCAGCTATCGACAACATGGATGCAGACGTTATCTCATTTGAAGCTAGCCGTTCAAACCTTGAAATCTTGGACGAACTCAAAGCGAAAAACTTCCAAACAGAAGTGGGACCTGGGGTTTACGATATCCACTCACCTCGTGTGCCAAATGAAGGCGAAATCGACAATACAATCGAAGCTATCCTTGCTAAAGTGCCAAGCAAGAAAGTTTGGATCAACCCAGACTGTGGTTTGAAAACACGTGGTATTCCAGAAACAAAAGAAAGCTTGATCCGCCTTGTTGAAGCAGCGAAAGCTGCGCGTGAGAAATTGTAAGATTAGATTTCTCAAGAAGCGCTGTTTGGTCAATCTGCCTGTTTCACTTGGATTCTAGGAATCCAGCTAACGAAAAAAATTAACTAGAAAAGGATAATGACTATGTCACGCCAAACACCGTCACTCTCATTTGAAGTGTTCCCTCCCAACCCAGCCGTGGGTAATGGTAACATTATTTCAGCCTTGCAGGATATGCAGGAGTTGGCTCCCCATTTTATCAGTGTAACTGCCAGCAATAATAAATTTAATATCAAGGAAACGACGGTTCGTTTGGCTGATTTTATCCAAAATGACTTGGCGATTCCGACCATTGCTCACTTGCCAGCCATCTATTTGACTAAGGACAAGGTTGCTGAAACCATTGCAGACTTGGACAAGGTTGGGGTGCAGAAAATCTTGGCTCTTCGTGGGGATATTATTCCAGATGTGGAACCACAAAAGGATTTTCGCTACGCAACGGACTTGATTGAGTTCATCAAGGAACAAGCCCCTCACTTTGATATTGTTGGCGCTTGCTATCCAGAAGGCCATCCAGATTCACCAAATCAGATTTCAGATATTCAAAATCTTAAGAAGAAAGTAGATGCAGGTTGTTCGAGCCTCGTAACTCAGCTTTTCTTTGACAATGAGCGTTTCTATGATTTTCAAGACAAGTGCATCTTGGCTGGGATTGATGTTCCCATTCATGCAGGAATTATGCCAATTCTGAATCGAAATCAGGCTCTCCGCCTCTTGAAGACTTGTGAGAATATCCATCTTCCACGCAAATTTAAAGCCATCTTAGACAAGTATGAGCATGACCCTGAGTCGCTCAGAGCAGCAGGACTTGCCTATGCAGTGGACCAAATCGTGGACTTGGTAACTCAGGATGTGGCTGGTGTGCATCTTTACACCATGAACAATGCTGAAACAGCAAAATACATTCATCAAGCAACACATGCTTTGTTTAATCACCAGTCTCTAGGATAATAAAAAGCAAACCATTCTTCTCAGTTGAGGGGAATGGTTCCTTTTTAATGGTAAAGGCCGCACTTTTTAAGAAAAATATGATAAAATAGACTCTGTACGTACTTGATACAAAGATGAGGGTGTTAAATAATAGAATGCATTCTAACTGTAAGGTTTACCGACACGAGCGAGTCAAATCGATATTATTTGACGAGAGAGTTAGTAAAGCATTTAATTGCCTACAACTCTGTGGAAAAAGATAAATCTGCCTAGGAGCGGTCGCTCCGTCGTTCGATTTCCTATTTTCCTTTGAGTTGCTTAACGGCTTAGTATCTTGAGTAATTGCACACGGGCTAAATCCCTAGTGAAAAAGATAGATTTCCTGGTGCGCATCGCACACTGCGTCAATCTCCTATTTTCATACGGGATTCTTCACGCCCTTAGTATCTTGATCTTTGTAGGCAAGGCGTATAATTTCATCAATCCAAAGGGGATTAAAATGACAAAACAAGTGTTTCAAACGACTTTTGCGGGTCGTGAGTTAATTGTAGAGACTGGTCAGGTTGCTAAGCAAGCAAATGGCGCAGTTGTCGTGCGTTACGGTGAGTCAACTGTCTTGACTGCTGCCGTTATGTCTAAGAAAATGGCAACTGGGGATTTCTTCCCTCTTCAAGTCAACTACGAAGAAAAAATGTATGCAGCTGGGAAGTTTCCTGGTGGCTTTATGAAACGTGAAGGACGTCCTTCAACGGATGCGACCTTGACAGCGCGTTTGATTGACCGTCCGATTCGTCCTATGTTTGCGGAAGGTTTCCGTAATGAAGTCCAAGTGATTAACACCGTGCTTTCTTATGATGAAAATGCATCTGCACCAATGGCTGCTATGTTTGGTTCATCCTTGGCACTGTCTATTTCAGATATTCCATTTGACGGCCCAATCGCTGGGGTGCAAGTGGGCTATGTAGATGGTCAAATCATTATCAACCCAAGTCAAGAACAAGCAGAGCAATCTCTTCTTGAATTGACAGTAGCTGGAACCAAGCACGCTATCAACATGGTAGAGTCTGGTGCCAAAGAATTGTCAGAAGAAATCATGTTGGAAGCGCTTCTTAAAGGGCACGAAGCTGTCAAAGAATTGATTGCCTTCCAAGAAGAAATCGTTGCTGCTGTCGGTAAAGAAAAAGCAGAAGTGGAATTGCTTCACGTGGCTGCTGAATTGCAGGCAGAAATCATCTCAGCTTACAACAGTGACCTCCAAAAAGCGGTTCAAGTAGAAGAAAAATTGGCTCGTGAAGCTGCTACTCAAGCAGTTAAAGACCAAGTGACTGCTGTTTATGAAGAAAAATATGCAGACCACGAAGAATTTGACCGTATCATGCGTGATGTGGCTGAAATCTTGGAACAAATGGAACACGCAGAAGTGCGACGTTTAATTACAGAAGACAAGGTGCGTCCTGATGGTCGTAAGGTCGATGAAATCCGTCCTTTGGATGCGGTTGTTGACTTCCTTCCTCGTGTGCACGGCTCCGGTCTCTTCACTCGTGGACAAACTCAGGCTCTTTCAGTCTTGACCTTGGCTCCGATGGGAGAAACTCAAATCATTGATGGTTTGGATCCAGAGTACAAGAAACGCTTTATGCACCACTATAACTTTCCACAATACTCTGTAGGGGAAACTGGTCGTTACGGTGCGCCAGGTCGTCGTGAAATCGGTCACGGTGCTCTCGGTGAACGTGCCCTTGCTCAAGTCTTGCCAAGTTTGGAAGAATTCCCCTACGCTATCCGTCTGGTAGCTGAGGTCTTGGAATCAAATGGTTCTTCATCTCAAGCCTCTATCTGTGCGGGTACTCTTGCCCTTATGGCTGGTGGTGTGCCAATCAAGGCGCCAGTAGCAGGGATTGCCATGGGACTTATCTCAGATGGAAATAACTACACAGTCTTGACAGATATCCAAGGTTTGGAAGATCACTTTGGAGACATGGACTTCAAGGTTGCCGGAACTCGTGACGGGATTACAGCCCTTCAAATGGATATTAAGATTCAAGGGATTACTGCAGAAATCTTGACGGAGGCCCTTGCTCAAGCCAAGAAAGCGCGTTTTGAAATCCTTGATGTCATTGAAGCAACCATTCCAGAAGTTCGTCCAGAATTGGCTCCAACTGCTCCGAAAATTGATACCATTAAGATTGATGTGGACAAGATTAAGATTGTCATCGGTAAGGGTGGAGAAACCATCGACAAGATTATCGCTGAAACAGGCGTTAAGATTGACATCGACGAAGAAGGTAACGTATCTATCTACTCTAGCGACCAAGATGCCATCAATCGTGCTAAAGAAATTATTGCTGGTTTGGTTCGTGAAGCTAAGGTGGACGAAGTTTACCTTGCTAAAGTCGTTCGTATCGAGAAATTTGGTGCCTTTGTTAACCTCTTTGATAAGACAGATGCTCTTGTTCATATCTCGGAGATGGCTTGGACTCGTACCAATCGTGTAGAGGATTTGGTAGAAATCGGGGATGAAGTTGATGTTAAGGTTATCAAGATTGATGAAAAAGGCCGTATCGATGCCTCTATGAAGGCTCTTCTACCTCGTCCGCCAAAACCTGAGCATGATGAAAAAGGTGAAAAGTCTGAGCGCCCTCACCGCCCACGTCATCACAAGGATCACAAACCTAAGAAAGAATTTACAGAAATACCAAAAGATTCAGAGTAAGAAAAGGAGAAATGTATGGGGTGGTGGCGCGAAACCATTGATATCGTAAAAGAAAATGATCCAGCGGCCCGCACCACTTTGGAGGTTTTGCTGACTTATCCAGGTGTCAAGGCCTTGGCGGCCCACCGTCTCTCGCATTTTCTCTGGAAGTACGACTTCAAACTCCTGGCTCGTATGCACAGTCAGTTCTGGCGCTTTTGGACTCAGATTGAGATTCATCCAGGTGCCCAGATTGATTCAGGTGTCTTTATCGACCACGGTTCAGGCTTGGTGATTGGAGAAACAGCGATCGTTGAAAAAGGCGTTCTTCTTTATCACGGGGTGACTCTTGGTGGAACTGGTAAGGATGTTGGAAAACGCCATCCGACCGTTCGAAAGGGAGCTCTCATATCGGCTCATGCCCAAGTCATCGGACCAGTGGAAATCGGTGAAAATGCCAAGGTTGGTGCAGCAGCAGTTGTCGTGGCAGATGTACCTAGTGATGTGACGGTTGTCGGTATTCCGGCTAAGATTGTCCGCCTTCATGGTAAGAAGGATGAGCCTGTCATTCACGAAGTCGAAGAAAAACGAGAGTATTATGTTAATAAACTCGAGCAGGCTAAAGAAGCCAGTCATAGATCGTCTGGTTTGTAGAGGATACCTATATGATTCAAGCAAGAAACAAGTTAAGCCAAGAGGAGCTATCTGAGGCGAAAAAAGTAATTAACTGTTGCCAAAACTATGACGGTACCTATCGCGATCCCTATCTCTCTAACATGCTTAATTTTGACCTAAACATGCCCGCCTTTTTCCTTTATTATGAAAAAGGCGAACTTGTTGGTTTATTAACTGTTTATGCAGATGATCAAGATGTGGAAGTGACGATACTGGTTCATCCAGATCATCGCCGTCAGGGAATTGCGCGTGCTTTGTTTACGAGTTTTGAGAAAGAAACGGCTTCTTTCCCTATTCGTTCAGTTACTTTTCAGACAGAGCGTGTTTTTCTAGACCGTTATCCTGATTTTGTCAGCAACTGGGGATTGGTCGAGGATGAAGAGACAGAAACTTGGTTAGGTAAGGATAGAAAACCTTATCCGTTAGGAAATGTTTCCAATCTTTCCAATCTTGAAGTTTTGTTAGCAGATAGTTCGTATCAGGATCAAATTAGTCAGTTAAAATTTCAGGCATTTTCAGAGGAACATGAATCTAGAGAAGTTGTGGATAGATATGTCGCTGAAGCTCTGAAGGATCCAGAAAGTCGCTTATATATTTTGTTAAAAGACGGTGAGGTCATTGGGACTTGCACGGTTGATTTATCGAGCGATACGAATTACTTCTACGGTTTAGCAATATTGGAACCTGAACGTGGGAAAGGCTATGGAAGCTACTTAGCAAAATCCCTCGTCAACCAACTAATTGAGCAAAATGACAAGGAATTTCAGATTGCAGTGGAAGATAGCAATGTAGGTGCCAAACGTTTGTATGAAAAAATTGGCTTTGTCAAACAGACTCAGGTGGTTTATCTGAATGAGAAAGGAGCAAGGGATTCCGAAGTGTAGAGATATTCGGACTGAAATTCAATTGAACTCTTAGTGATGAAACTAAGTGTTCTTTGATTTTGGTTTTCCTGACTATTATTTTATGATTAAAATCTACGACACCATGTCTCGTGATTTGCGAGAATTTGTCCCAATCGAGGACGGCAAAGTCAAGATGTATGTTTGTGGACCAACCGTCTACAACTATATCCACGTGGGGAATGCCCGTTCAACGGTGACTTTTGATACCATTCGTCGCTATTTTGAGTACCGTGGGTATAAGGTTGCCTATATTTCCAATTTTACAGATGTGGATGATAAGATAATCAACCGTGCCAAGGAAGAAGGCATCACGTCTCAGGAGGTTGCGGACAAGTACATCGCTGCCTTTCGTGAGGATGTGACGGCCTTGGGCGTGAAACCTGCGACTCGCCATCCGCGTGTAGTGGAGTTTATGGCAGACATCATCCGTTTTGTGGAAGACTTGATTGAGAAAGGCTTTGCCTATGAGAGTCAAGGGGATGTCTATTTCCGTGTAGAAAAATCTCACAATTACGCCAAATTGGCTAATAAAACCTTGGAAGATTTGGAGCTAGGTGCTTCAGGTCGTACCGATGAAGAAACGGCTCGTAAGGAAAATCCTGTAGATTTTGCCCTATGGAAATCTGCCAAGCCAGGCGAGATTTCTTGGGATAGTCCTTGGGGTCCTGGTCGTCCGGGCTGGCATATTGAGTGTTCGGTCATGTCAACAGAGATTTTAGGTGATACTATTGATATCCACGGTGGCGGAGCCGATCTCGAGTTTCCACACCATACTAATGAAATTGCCCAGTCTGAAGCCAAAACAGGCAAGACCTTTGCCAACTACTGGATGCATAATGGCTTTGTCAACATCGATAATGTCAAGATGTCTAAGTCCTTGGGTAACTTTATCACCGTGCATGATGCTCTTAAAACCATTGATGGCCAAGTGCTTCGTTTCTTCTTTGCGACTCAACACTACCGTAAGCCAATCAACTTCACAGAAAAAGCAGTGTGTGATGCAGAGACTAATCTCAAGTATCTGAAGAATACTTACGAACAACCATTTACTGGAATTGTAGATGCTCAAGAGTTGCAAGCTTTTAAAGATAAGTTTGTAGCAGCTATGGATGAGGATTTCAACTCTGCCAACGGTATCACAGTTGTTTTTGAAATGGCCAAATGGATTAACTCAGGTAATTATGATGCAGCTGTCAAGCAAGCTCTTGCAGATATGTTAGAAATTTTTGGAATTGTCTTTGTTGAGGAAGCTTTGGATGCAGAGATTGAAGACTTGATTCAAAAACGCCAAGAGGCGCGTGCCAATCGTGACTTTGCGACAGCAGACCAAATCCGTGATCAATTGGCTGCTCAGGGAATTAAGCTCCTTGACACCAAGGATGGAGTGAGGTGGACACGTGATTGATGTCAATCTCATTAATGGGATTGCGCTAGCCTTTGAAGGAGATGCGGTTTATTCCATGTATATTCGTCGTCACCTCATCCTCAAAGGCATGACCAAACCCAATAAACTCCATCAAGAAGCGACCAAGTATGTGTCGGCCAAAGCTCAGGCTCGCCTGATTTCCCTCATGTTAGAGGAGCAAGTCCTAACGGAAAGAGAAAAAGAAATCTACAAACGTGGCCGCAATACCAATAGCCACACAAAGGCTAAAAATGCCGATGTGGTGACTTACCGCATGTCCACAGGTTTTGAAGCTGTGATGGGCTATCTCCATATGACTGAAAATCTGGAACGTCTTGAGAGCTTGATTTGGTGGTGCATCCAAAAAGTGGAGGGCTAGGACATGATGACAAAAGAACTACAAGACTGGTTTCCTGAGGCTCAGATTTCAGACCAACCAGTAGAGAAAGAGGGCTATCTCACTCTCCCTTTAGCTTCTCAGCAGTGGATTTTGCTGGAGAAAGCTGGGCTCAGTGAGCGTGAAAAGCAGTTGATTTCCCTTTTGACCCAGCAGGAGCAGGCTCGTTCGCTCAATCCTTGGTATTCCTATCTGATTGAGGGGAAGGGTCAGGCACCGCAAACTTTTAAAAAGATTCAGTTGGTGTATTGCCATCTTTCCTATTTTCAGCAGGAAAATCTGGCTTCTTGGCTAGATATGATGCGGACTCTTTTTCCGAATTGTCAGACGGTGCTTCAGGTCGGAGCTCAGGATTATGTTTTCGTGCTGCAACAAGATAAGTACACCTCTGTACGTTCAATCTTATCTGATACGATTGAAGCGGTTGAGTATGACTTTGGACTTCGTCTCTCTATCATGTTAGGCCAGGTTTGGTCTCAGGCAAGACATCAAGCCCTATCAGACTTGATTAAAGCAGAGAGAGATTTGTTTAAGACTTGGTGGCGTCAGGGTCACCAAGGTGTTCATACTTTTTCACAGCTCTATCTTTGGAGTATGGGAGAAAGGCTCGTGGACTTGAAGCCAATCAAGGAATGTCTACACCAGATGATTTTGGACCAGGATCAGATTCAGGAAATCATTCTCTCCCTTTGGGAAAATAGTGCTGTCCTAACAAAAACAGCCCAGCAACTCTATCTGCACCGCAATTCTCTCCAATACAAAATTGATAAATGGGAAGAATTGACAGGGCTTCAGTTGAAAGAGTTGACCGACTTGACCTTGTGTTATCAATTGATTTTAGGTTCTTTGTCAACTATAGTTGGTTTGTAAAGAAGTTAATATTTGGAGAAGAGGATTGCCATCTTCTCCATTTTTATGTGCAGAGTTATAGTGGATTGAGGCTGTCAATCGAAAGTGATGATGTCCCAAAAAAATGGTGAGATTGAGGGCAATTATTTTGATTTCATCAGGGATTGCATGTTTTGGTTTTCGATTTCTGTTTCCGTGTCTGAAGGCTTCTTTTCCTTTCTGTTGATAGGCTAGTAGCAGACGATTGATTTGTCTTTCAGAAAGATTCAGTTCGACACAGGCTCGATTCTTTGTTTTCTTTCCTTGGTCTATAGCTTTTATCACAAGATATTTTTTCGTTTCATTCATATTCAGTTGGATACTTTTCATACGACTATTTTATCAAATGGGACATTTTCACGTTCGATTTACTAAAGACATTATCACATTCGAATTACAAAACAGAAAAAATAAAATGTTTTTCCTTGCAAA
>NZ_VMMT01000001.1:0-62421 GCF_013277355.1 Streptococcus sp. 1343 | reverse complement strand
ACTTAAAACGGTCTATCCCTAGACCGTTTTAATCCGCTACCTCACGATAGTCAGGCTTGGGAATCGCTATTGGGTTCACCGGTAGCAGGTGCCCACCGAGGACTTACACCTCAGATGCACGACATGCCCGTCGTACCAGAAAAGAGCAGGAAAAATTTCCTACTCCAATTTTCTACACTCGTTCTCCATCACTGTTTACTCTGTAGCCATCCACCGTCGTATTAACAGCTAGGGCACCTGAAGAGTAAGAATAATACCACTTACCAGAAACTTGATACCAGCCTGTTTTCATTGCCCCTGAACTATCCAGATAATACCACGAGCCATTTTCCTTTAACCATCCTGTCTGCATTTCACCAGATAATTTCAAATAATACCAGCTAGAACCGTCTTTCAGCCAGCCTGTTGATTTAGAACCATTTGATTTGAAATGATACCAACTACCATTTATTTTCTTCCAACCGACAGTTGGACTACTATTGGATCTATAGCTAGAGCTATTTCCTGATTGATTCTGATAATTTTGTGAAGAAGTCACTCCCTCTAGCTGTATATAGCGACGACTTCCGTTATAAGCCGTATAACTCAACCACTTGTAGCCATCTTTTTCGAGAATTTGATCATAATGAACCTTCTCCCCAGGATAATAGTAATCAATCACAGTTGCGCTAGCTAGAGGTTGATTTTTGATAGCTGACTTAGTCTTAAAATAATGTGTGCCCCCTGTTGAAGCTAAGGATTGACTAGTCCCAACACTGCCACCAGCCAAATCTTTAAAATGAATAAATCCTGTCATCGTATTTGCTTTTATACTTCGTTTATTATAGGCTTCTGTATAACCATAGTTATATTCCTCGATCTCAATCTGATCTCCCATTACATTTGACACCCAGGCAACATGCCCATAAGTTCCTGCAGTAGACCAAGCAATGGAGCCAATCGTCGGTGTATTATCTACACGATAGCCTTCACGACGAGCACGATGCCCCCATTCATTCGCATTTCCATAAGCCCTTGGAATCTCAAAACCATTGACATTACTCAAACGAAAGGCTGCGAAAGAAGTACACTGACGAGAATACATGCGCCACTGATCAATCTCCTGGCTCCCATTTTTATAATAAGCAGGATAATCATCTCCACGCGCAATCGATCCATTCCCTCCAGAGTAGGCATAGACACTATCACCCGCTGCTAGCATCAATCCTACTACTAAAAAAGAAACAAGCTTTTTAACTGACATCTTCAAGTAATAACTTGTCCCTCTTGCTATAAACGGTAAAATTTTCATTCTTCCTCCTTGAAAAATAATATAAATCGAAGATTGCCTTCACTTAAACTATTCGGAGAAAAAAGAAAAAGTGAGAAAATTTCTCACTTTAGTCCAGATAATGAATCAAATTCTTTTCTGTAAGGATATCTGAGTAGGTAAAGGATTCAACGTAAACATTAGCTTGTTTATCTCCTTCAACGTTCCCAAATTCCACAATAAATAGGGATGGATAAACTTCAATTAACTTACCCAATCTATTTTTTTGGCGCTTGCGCCCATTTTCCAAAGTCATTTCAATTACATGACCCTCATGCGCCTTGATTTCCTCTTTGATTTTTTTCATCTTGGCTACATCTGTAAATGCATCTGACATCTTATGCCTCCCTCTTTGAGATACTTGAAAATTTATTGTATTCTTTTTGGAAAATCAATTCCACAGTTCCACGAGCTCCACTACGGTTTTTCTCGATAATAACTTCCACCTTATTATTTGGTATGCCTTCCTCTTCTTCACCACCACGCTCATAGTAATCGTCGCGATAAAGAAAGGCTACGATATCAGCGTCCTGCTCGATAGACCCAGATTCACGAATATCAGACAAGACTGGTCTTTTATCCTGACGTTGTTCTACACCACGAGACAACTGACTCAGAGCGATTACTGGAACCTTCAGTTCCTTGGCTAGGATTTTCAACTGACGTGAAATTTCTGAAACTTCTTGTTGGCGGTTTTCTCGCCCAGTTCCCGTGATAAGCTGCAAGTAATCTATCAAAATCAAACCTAGATTGCCCGTTTCTTGAGCCAGTTTACGAGAACGAGAACGAATCTCTGTAATTCGAATCCCTGGCGTATCATCGATATAGATACTTGCGTTTGCTAGGTTCCCTTGAGCAATGGTATATTTTTGCCACTCCTCATCGGTCAATTGACCTGTACGGATAGAATGCGACTCAACCAACCCTTCTGCCGCTAACATACGATCGACTAGACTTTCCGCACCCATTTCCAGCGAAAAGATAGCAACCGTTTTGTCCAACTTAGTCCCAATATTCTGAGCGATATTCAAGGCAAAAGCTGTCTTACCAACCGCCGGACGAGCTGCTAAGATAATCAACTCCTCTTCATGCAGACCAGTCGTCATATGATCTAAATCACGATAGCCTGTCGCAATACCTGTAATATCGGTCGTTTGTTGCGAGCGAGCTTCCAGATTTCCAAAGTTGACATTCAACACATCTCGAATGTTCTTAAACCCGCTTCGATTAGCATTTTCACTGACATCAATCAGGCCTTTTTCTGCCTGAGCAATGATTTCATCAGCTGGTTGCGACGCTTCGTAAGCTTGATTGACAGACTCTGTCAACTTGGCGATTAATCGCCGTAACATAGCCTTTTCTGCAACGATTTTAGCATAATACTCCGCATTAGCAGAAGTTGGCACAGAATTGACAATCTCAACCAAGTAAGACAAGCCACCAATATTCTGCAAATCGCCTTGATTATCAAGAATGGTACGAACCGTTGTTGCATCTATGGCATCGCCACGATCGGATAAATCGACCATAGCTTGGAAAATCAAACGATGGGCATACTTAAAAAAGTCCCGAGACTCAATATATTCTCGCACAAAAACAAGCTTACTCTCATCAATAAAGATAGCCCCCAAAACGGATTGTTCAGCTAAGATATCTTGAGGTTGTACTCGTAACTCTTCTACTTCTGCCATCAGATTTCCCTTCCTTTTACAATCTTGTCAAGAAGGTGTAAACTTATCCTTCTTTCACACGAAGATTGATTACACTTGTGATATCTTGATAGATTTTCACTGGCACATCAATCAAACCAACTGCTCGAATCGGAGCTTGTACTTGAATATGACGTTTATCAATCTTAATCCCAAATTGCTTTTGCAATTCTTCTGCAATCTTCTTATTGGTAATAGAACCAAAGGTACGACCATCTGGACCAACTTTTTCAACAAATTCTACAACTGTTTCTTCTGCTTCAAGCTGGGCTTTAATTGCTTTTGCTTCTGCAATCATCTCAGCGTGAGCTTTCTCTTCAGATTTTTGTTTACCACGAAGTTCACCTACAGCTTGAGCAGTCGCTTCTTTTGCTAGGTTCTTTTTGATAAGAAAGTTTTGCGCATACCCTGTTGGTACTTCCTTAATTTCGCCTTTTTTACCTTTTCCTTTAACATCTGCTAAAAAGATTACTTTCATTCTTCTTTCTCCTTTTCCTTTATTTCATTTAATACAATTTCTGTCAGTTTTTCACCTGCTTCTGACAAGGTTAAATCTTTAATTTGAGCTGCTGCCAAATTAAAGTGACCTCCACCGCCTAACTCTTCCATAATCCGTTGCACATTCAGTTTACTACGACTCCGAGCTGAGATGGATATAAAGCCTTGTGTATTTTTCGCAAGAACAAAACTCGCTTCAATACCTGACATAGCTAACATGGCATCTGCTGCCTTACTAATAACAACTGTATCATAGCATTTCGTGTCCTTAGCCTCTGCTATTAGTACATCTGAACCTAATTTACGCCCCTGTAAAATCAGTTCATTGACCTCACGATATTCTTCAAAATCTGTCGCAGCGATTTCTTGGATAGCAATACTATCACTTCCGCGCGTTCTGAGATAGCTAGCAACATCAAATGTCCGACTAGTCACTCGTGAGGTGAAATTTTTAGTATCCAACATCATACCAGCCATCAAGACACTTGCTTGCATACGACTCAAACGATTTTTCTTAGAATTTTGGAACTGAATCAACTCCGTTATCAACTCACTGGCACTACTTGCACCACTTTCGATATAAGTGATAACTGCATTATCTGGAAAATCCTGATCCCTTCTGTGGTGGTCAATAACAATAGTTTGGGTAAATAAATCATAAAATTCTTTTGATAATGTTAAGGCTGTCTTTGAATGGTCTACAAGAATCAACAAAGAACGATTGGTCACCATCCCCATTGCATCCTTAACAGACAACAACTTCGTAACTCCTTCTTTTTCTAAGAATGAAACAGCTCGTTCAATATCTGGAGACATTTGTTCTTCGTCATAAAGAGCATAGCTATTTTCAATCACATTGCTGGCGAACAACTGCATACCTACAGCAGAGCCCAAAGCATCCATATCTAAATTTCTATGCCCAACTACAAACACTTGATCCACACTACGAATCTTATCAGATATGGCTGTCATCATTGATCGAGTACGGGTACGAGTGCGCTTGATGGACGCAGCCGACCCACCGCCAAAGTAGACTGGATTTTTCGTTTCATCATTCTCCTTGACAACCACCTGGTCGCCACCACGTACTTCAGCCAAGTTCAAGTTGAGCAAAGCAACTTTCCCTATTTCATCATGATTTCCATCGCCATAAGAAAATCCCATACTTAAGGTCAAGGGCAACTGCCTCTGTTTCGACTCTGCTCTGAAAGCATCAATAACAGAAAATTTATCATTCATCAAGCCCTCAAGCACCGTATAGTCAGTAAATAGATAAAATCGATCCATACTTACCCGACGAGAAAACATCATGTATTTTTCTGAAAACTCTGATATAAAATTAGCTACAAAACTATTGATTTGACTAATATCTGACTCAGAAGTTGCATCCTCCAAATCATCATAATTATCCACAGACACAACTCCAATCACTGGTCGACTCGTTACTAATTCATCTGTTATGGCTTGCTCCCTGGATACATCTACAAAATACAAAACACCGGAAGAAGAATCCATATGAACAGCATAACGCTTCTCACCCAGCTTAGCATAAGTAGACGGATTTCCTACTGAAGCCTTGATAATCGTTTGAACAGCTTCTAAATCAAAATCGCCATCTTCCTTGGTCAAAATCAATTCAGCATAGGGATTAAACCACTCAACCTCTCCAGAAGATAAATTCAATTTCATAACACCTACAGGCATCTGTTCCAATAGAGATGTCAAACTTTCTTCCGCTTGGTGGTTTACATACTGTATCTGTTCTACATCACTCCTTGTATAATGCACTCTCAGTTTCTTAAATAAAAAAACATAGCCTCCTACAAAAAGAAACAAAATTAAAACCGTCAACAGATTATTATTAACAAAAATAATGAAAGTGGATAAGACTCCAAACGCAATCAATCCTACTAGAATAGGAAAAATTGGACTTACATAAAATTTTTTCATTCAAAACCTCTTGGCACCCATTATACCATAATACCCCTCAAAAAGCGACTTTTTAAAAGTGTAATCAGTAATTCTATCAATTATAAGAAAAAGGTAGTTTACAATTCAGTAAACCTACCTTTACACATATTGAAATTAAGATTCTTTAACCTCTAACAAACCAATTTCGCCATCCTCACGACGATAAATCACATTGGTTGTCTGATCTTCAACATCCACATAGATAAAGAAATCATGCCCCAATAAATCCATTTGTAGAATTGCTTCTTCCAAATCCATTGGTTTTAAATCAATTTGTTTTGAACGAACAACTTTAGACTGGACAACATTTGAATCTTCCACCAAAGCATCTGTAAATAATTGACCAGTTGCTACCTTATTTTTATTTTTACGCTCGATTTTTGTTTTATTTTTACGAATCTGACGTTCAATTTTATCAGTTACAAGGTCAATTGAACCATACATATCTTGAGATACATCTTCTGCACGAAGAGTAATAGAGCCAAGCGGAATCGTTACTTCCACTTTAGCAGTTTTTTCACGATACACCTTCAAGTTAACTCGAGCATCCAACTCTTGTTCAGCTTGAAAATACTTTTCGATCTTTTCGAGTTTAGAAACTACATAATCACGAATTGCTTCTGTTACTTCTAGGTTTTCACCACGTATACTATATTTAATCATATGAGTACCTTCTTTCTAAACATTTTTGTTTTTATGATTTTATTATAACGCTTTCATTCTATTTTTGCAAATTTTTTCCTCATCTTACAAGGGAAAATGTTTTTACATCCTTAGCACCAGCTTCTTCCAACAGTTTCTTGACACGATTTATAGTTGCTCCTGTAGTATAGATATCATCTATAAGTAGGATTTTCTTAGGAATGCGGACTCCACTTTTTATAAAGAAAGGAAGTTCTGTCCCCAAGCGTTCTGAACGATTTTTAGAAGAACTGGCTCTCTCTTCTCTTTTCCCTAGTAAATCCAGATACGAAAAACCTGCTGCCTCTACCAAGCCCTCAACCTGATTAAATCCTCTGTTAACATATCTATCAGGACTTAGGGGAATGACTACAAATTGATACTCTTTGTACTTTTTTAACTCCTCACTTAAAACTGAAGCAAACACTTTTCTTAAAAGGAAGTCTCCATCAAACTTATACCGACTGAAAAAATCCTTCATAGCTTGATTGTAAGTAAAAATCGCTCTATGACTGACTTCAACTCCTTCTTTACACCAAAATTGACAATCTTGACACTTTGTTGACAATCCTATTTTCATACAGTTTGGACAGTGCTTCTCTCCAATCCTCTCAAAAGTAGAATCACAATCTAAACAAAGACAGGAGGCATCATTCTTCAGAAGTAAGAGACTACTAAAAGTTAAAACAGTCTTCATAGTCTGCTCACATAACAAGCACTTCATAGACCAGCCTCCTTATTCATCATCTGAATTTCCTTAATCGCCTTCTTAATTGAAGTATTTAACCCATCATGGAAGAAAAGCAAATCTCCTGTCGGTCTATCCATACTTCGTCCAACTCGTCCACCAATTTGAATCAAACTAGACTTGGTAAACAAACGATGATTGGCCTCTACTACGAAAACATCCACACAAGGGAATGTAACTCCACGCTCCAAGATTGTCGTACTGATAAGTATTGTCAGCTCCCCATCTCGAAAAGCTTGTACTTGCTCTAATCGATCCTCTGTTACAGAAGATACAAAGCCAATTTTCTCATTTGGAAATTGCTCCTGTAAGATTTCTTTTAACTGCTCCCCTTTCTTAATTTCTGAAGCAAAAATAAGTAACGGATAACCTGTCTTTCTCTGCTTATCAATATAGGACTTTAACTTTGGCGACAAACACTTCTTATCTAAGTAGCGATTAAAATCCGATAACCAAATTGGTTTTGGAATAATCAACGGATTTCCATGAAACCGTCTCGGTAAACTCAGTCTTTTTAGTTCTCCTAAACGGACCTTTTTATCTAACTCATTGGTCGAAGTCGCTGTTAAAAAGATTCTCAATCCATTCTCCTTTACACTATTCTTGACAGCGTGGTAAAGCGTGGGATTATCAACATAAGGAAAAGCATCTACTTCATCCACTATCAGCAAATCAAAAGCTTGATAAAACTTCAATAACTGATGGGTCGTCGCAACAACTAGTGGTGTTCGAAAATAAGGTTCCGATTCTCCATGTAGCAAAGCTATTCCGCAAGAAAAATCCTGTTGCAGGCGCTTATACACCTCCAAACAAACATCTATGCGAGGACTAGCCAAACACACTGCACCACCTCCATTAATCACTTTAGCCACTACTTGATAAATCATTTCTGTCTTTCCAGCTCCTGTTACCGCATGAACTAAGGTTGGCTTTTGCTTGTCTACTGCTTGAAGTAGTCCCTCTGACACCTTCTCTTGAAAAGGAGTTAATTGGCCGCGCCATTTGAGAACATCTTGCTTCGGAAAATCCTCCTGCGGGAAATAGTATAAAGCTTGATCACTCCTGACTCGCTTCATAATTAAGCACTCCCGACAATAGTAAGCACCAATGGGCAAATACCATTCCTCCAGAATAGCACTATTACAACGTTGACAGACAAGTTTCCCCTTATCCTTTCTCATTGCTGGAAGTTTCTCCGCCAACTGACGCTCCTCTTCTGTTAATTCATTCTCAGTAAATAAACGACCGAGATAATCTAAATTTACTTTCATACTTCTTTATTCGTAAAAACTAGCACTTTAGATGATTTTTTAGTACAATTAAATCATGGAATTTAGAACAATTAAAGAGGACGGTCAAGTCCAAGAAGAAATCAAAAAATCCCGCTTTATCTGTCATGCCAAGCGTGTTTATAGCGAAGAAGAGGCTCGTGACTTCATTACTGCTATCAAAAAAGAACACTACAAAGCTACGCATAACTGCTCTGCCTTTATTATTGGAGAACGTAGTGAAATTAAACGTACAAGTGATGATGGTGAGCCTAGTGGTACTGCTGGTGTTCCCATGCTTGGGGTACTAGAAAATCACAATCTCACTAATGTCTGTGTGGTTGTGACACGCTACTTTGGTGGTATTAAACTAGGCGCTGGAGGACTAATTCGTGCTTACGCCGGCAGTGTCGCCTTAGCTGTCAAAGAAATTGGCATCATTGAAATAAAGGAACAGGCGGGCATTGCTATTCAAATGTCTTATGCTCAGTACCAAGAGTACAGTAACTTTCTTAAAGAACATAATCTCATGGAGCTGGATACAAACTTTACAGATCAAGTCGATACGATGATTTATGTTGATAAAGAAGAAAAAGAAACTATTAAAGCTGCACTGGTAGAATTTTTTAATGGAAAAGTCACTTTAACTGATCAAGGTTTACGCGAAGTTGAGGTTCCTGTAAACCTAGTGTAAACAATAGATAATACAGTGTTTCACTGATATTTCCACCGCTACTTTAATTAGCAAAATAAAAAGATGCGTACCAAAATATACTAGAAAATGAAGCAATTCAAACGAAACCTGATATCGTTTTCCTTTACACCTATTTACTAGAATTAGCTGAACACAATCGCTTAAAAATTAATGGCTTAGACCTGTGATATAAAAAAATCCTATCACTTCGATAGGATTTCTATATTTTACAAATGGTATAGATAGCGTTATACTAGAAATATCTTATACAAAGAGGTATTCATATGTCTATTTATAACAACATTACTGAACTAGTCGGTCAAACACCGATTGTTAGACTCAACAACATTGTGCCAGAAGGTGCTGCAGATGTCTATGTAAAACTTGAAGCATTTAATCCTGGTTCATCTGTAAAAGACCGTATTGCCCTTAGCATGATTGAAAAAGCTGAACAAGATGGTATTCTGAAACCTGGTTCTACTATTGTTGAAGCAACAAGTGGAAACACTGGTATTGGACTTTCATGGGTAGGGGCTGCTAAAGGGTATAAAGTTGTCATCGTTATGCCTGAAACTATGAGTGTAGAACGCCGTAAGATTATCCAAGCCTATGGTGCTGAACTCGTCCTTACGCCTGGTAGCGAAGGAATGAAGGGTGCTATTGCTAAGGCTCAAGAAATCGCTGCTGAACGTGATGGCTTCCTTCCTCTTCAATTTGACAATCCAGCTAATCCAGAAGTACACGAAAGAACAACAGGAGCTGAAATACTAGCTGCTTTCGGTAAAGATGGACTAGATGCCTTTGTTGCTGGAGTGGGTACCGGTGGAACGATTTCTGGTGTTTCTCATGCACTCAAATCAGCAAATTCAAACATTCAAGTTTATGCAGTGGAAGCTGATGAATCTGCTATTCTATCTGGTGAAAAACCTGGTCCTCACAAAATTCAAGGTATCTCAGCTGGATTTATTCCTGATACACTTGATACAAACGCCTATGATGGTATTGTTCGTGTAACATCAGATGATGCTCTTGCACTCGGACGTGAAATTGGTGGAAAAGAAGGCTTCCTTGTAGGGATTTCTTCAGCTGCAGCTATCTACGGAGCCATCGAGGTTGCCAAAAAATTAGGTACAGGTAAAAAGGTCCTTGCTCTAGCACCAGATAACGGTGAACGTTATCTCTCTACAGCACTCTATGAATTTGAAGTTTAGTCTCCTAAATACAATTGGCCCTTATTATAGGGCTTTTTATTTTTACCTTAAAAATAGGAAGCTCTCCCTATAGGGATCGACTGCATAGAAAAAAGGAAGCAAATTTACTTCCTTTCTATAATCAGTTATTCAAGGCTGCTGCCATTGTAGCTGCAACTTCAGCTTCGAAGTCGTTTGCAGCTTTTTCGATACCTTCACCAACTTCAAAGCGAGCGAACTCAACTACTGAAGCGTTAACTGATTCAAGGTATGCTTCAACTGTCTTGCTATCATCCATGATGTAAACTTGTGCAAGAAGTGTGTAAGCTTGGTCAACTTTAGTGTTGTCAAGCATGAAGCGATCCATTTTACCTGGGATAATTTTATCCCAGATTTTTTCTGGTTTGCCTTCTGCAGCCAACTCAGCTTTGATGTCAGCTTCAGCTTGAGCAATAACATCATCAGTCAATTGAGCTTTTGATCCATATTTCAAGTGTGGAAGAGCTGGTTTGTTAACCATTGCACGGCTTTCGTTATCTTGGTCGATAACGTGGTTCAATTGTGCCAACTCATCTTTAACAAATTGCTCATCCAATTCTTTGTATGAAAGAACTGTTGGTTTCATCGCTGCGATGTGCATTGAAATTTGTTTAGCAAGTGCTTCGTCTCCACCTTCGATTACAGAGATAACACCGATACGTCCACCGTTGTGTTGGTATGCTCCGAAGTGTTGTGCATCTGTTTTTTCAATCAAAGCAAAGCGACGGAATGAGATTTTTTCTCCGATAGTCGCTGTTGCAGATACGTATGCAGCTTCAAGAGTTTCACCTGAAGGCATTGTCAAAGCAAGAGCTTCTTCGTTGTTAGCTGGTTTTCCTTCAACGATTGCTTTAGCTGTTGCGTTTACCAACTCAACAAATTGAGCGTTTTTCGCAACGAAGTCAGTTTCAGCATTTACTTCAACAACTGCTGCAATGTTACCGTCAACATAAACACCAGTCAAACCTTCTGCAGCAACACGGTCAGCTTTCTTAGCTGCTTTTGCCATACCTTTTTCGCGAAGCAATTCAATCGCTTTTTCGATATCGCCTTCCACTTCAACCAATGCTTTTTTAGCGTCCATAACACCAGCACCAGATTTTTCACGCAACTCTTTAACAAGTTTAGCTGTAATTTCTGCCATTTTGATTCTCCTATATTTTTTAAAAATAGGAGAGCCGGGCTAAGCCCCGCCCTCCTAGGTAATTACTATTTATTATGAATTAAGCGTTGTCGCCTTCTACAACTTCAACGATTTCTTCAATTGAATCTGCTTGAGTTTCTGAAGCTGCAAATTCTGCTTCAACTGCTGCTGCATCTTCACCTTGACGTCCTTCGATGATAGCGTCAGCCAATTTAGCTGTGATCAATTTAACAGCGCGGATAGCATCATCGTTAGCTGGGATGATTACATCGATATCATCTGGATCAGTGTTTGTGTCAACCATCGCTACAACTGGGATTCCCAATTTCTTAGCTTCTTTAACAGCGATTTGCTCTTTATGTGGGTCAACTACGTACATCACATCTGGGATACGAGGCATATCTTCGATACCACCCAAGAATTTTTCAAGACGTGCACGTTGTTTGTTAAGAAGTGCAACTTCTTTCTTAGGAAGAACTTCGAAAGTTCCATCTTCTTCCATACGTTTGATTTCTTTCAAACGAGCGATACGTTTTTGGATTGTTCCCCAGTTTGTAAGAGTTCCACCCAACCAACGGTGGTTGATGAAGTATTGACCTGAACGTACTGCTTCTTCAGCAACTGCATCAGCTGCTTGTTTCTTAGTACCAACGAACAATACAACTGCATCGTTAGCTGCTGCATCACGCATGAAGTCGTATGCTTGGTCAGCATATTTTACAGTTTGTTGCAAGTCGATAACGTGGATTCCGTTACGTTCAGTAAAGATGTACTTAGCCATCTTAGGGTTCCAGCGACGAGTTTGGTGACCAAAGTGTACACCAGCCTCAAGAAGTTGTTTCATTGAAATTACTGCCATGAGTATTTCTCCTTTTTGTTTTTTCCTCTTCTTGACTTCAACTCGCAAAACGACCCAAGGGCAACTGCTTCACAATTCATCAAGAATGAGTATTATCGTTCATACGACAATTTTTATTCTACCATACTTTTTCGATATTTTCAAGCTATTTTGATGGGATTTTTAATAGTTATTGTCTCTGGTAAAATCTGAAAAGAGGGCTCTATTCGAGTCCCTCTATAATTAGTCTGCATAAATATATGTTACAAAACCTTCAGAAGTCGTTGTTGGATTGAACCATCCACGGTGATTTCCAATTGTACGATTCCCAGCATAATTTGATTCTGATACTTGGATACGTGTTGTTGATTCAACAGCTGTAACAACCGCTACGTGACCATATCCACCATCGTTCCAACATGCAATTGCTCCAACTTGAGGTGTTGAACCTGTACGGAAACCTGCTGCTGCTGCACTTGTGGCCCACTGTGCTCCATTACCCCAATAGTCTCCAGCCCAAGGTGCTAATGTTTTAACTCCCCATGTACATTCACCAATTGGATAAGTTGAGGCATTTGTGTTATATGTTGGACGTACTTTAGCCTGAACAGGTGCTACTGCAGATTCAGATACTGCTTGTACCTGTGCTGTTAGGTTTGTATTACCTGAAGCAAGTACTGACTGTTGTTGGCTAGCTTGTTTTTCTTTATAAGCTGCTTCTGCTGCCGCAGCTGCACGAGCCTCTGCCTCAGCTGCTGCTTTTTGCTCTAATAGACTTGCTTTTTCCCCTTCAGCTGTCGCTTTCTCAGCAGCAAGACTCAATTCAGCAGCCTTTAGTTCTGCCTGTTTCGTAGTCAATGCTTGAGCATCATCAGCTAATTTTTGTTGATTAGCAATTACAGTATTGATAGCATCATTATTTGCTACTTGTTTTTCAGAAATAGCTTTTTTATCTGCCTTTTGTTGTTCTAACATTTTGTTGTTCGCAGATACGATTTCACTCATTGCAGTAACACGTGAAATAGCTTCTGTAATTGATTTTGAGTTTACAATGGTATTGATATAGCTAGTTGCAGCTCCATTTGTTTGAGCACTACGAGCTTGTTTTTCCAAAGATTGGTTACGAGAAACAATGTTTTTGGAAAGTTCTGTAATCTCACCCTCGAGTTTCTTAGATTCTGCTTGTAATCTATCATTTTCAGATTGCAAGTTAGATTGCTCTGCTTGAATCGCAGATACTTGCTCCTGAATTTGATCAACTTGTTTTTGTGCTTCTTCTTGTTGTGCTGTTAAATTACTAATTTTATTATCTTGAGCAGCAATTTTGTCATCAGTCGTTTCTGCATGGGCAGTCGTCAATACTGCTGCCTGGGAAACCATTACTGTACTTAATAAAAGCGAGGCTAAGATTTTTTTCTTCATGGCTAATAAATACTCCTTCTGTTTAAGACAATACTAGTATACCAAAAAAAATTCCAATAAACATTACGCCTTTGTTACATTTATATGTCGTTCTTATAGATAATATTTTTCAAAAATAAATTGAAAAACAGTAATCCATAAAAAATTTAAAATCATCGTCGGTACCAAGCTATAGACTATAAAAATCGACATGCTATCTACTGTCAACCCTACCATAAAAGCCAAAAGATAACTACCCATTTCAAACAGGAATGTCAGCACAATCATAGCTAGCATTCTTGTCCAACGATTCAACAAAATAACACTATTCAATTTATGAAGGAAGGCTCCCAATAAGATAAATAAGAGAGTTGCAATCCCTATTAGATGGAAAAAGTAAACATCATAAACCAAGCCTATAACAAAACAATAGACTAGATAGAGATACTCTGATACTTCTATCGTCTCAAATAAGAGAAATAGAAACAGAAAATGACTAGCCAAATGTACATGGGGGAAAAATGAGCCCAGAAGCTGGCTAATATGGGCGTCAATTAGAACAAAGAAAGGAAGCAATAAAAATACTCCAACCTGCTTCAACTGTCTCATTATGAATTCCCCACTAATTCTATCACATCCACATTATGAGTATCTGCACTCAATTTAACAGTTACTTCTCGTGTCAAATAGTCTGTACTATGCGTTGTGGCAACCACTTCACCAACAGGAATATCCGCAACATTAAAGTTTCCTAATCCACCCGTTGTCACCTTATCGCCTGAACTAATATCGCTATTACTATTTAATTGGCTAATTTTAAGAACTTCATTTTCCTTGTCGTAGCCAACAATAATACCATAAATTGTGGTAGTGCCGTGTTGAATTTTAACAGAAATCTTATCAGCATTTTCCGTATTTGTCAGAAGGTTGACCATAGTAGAGTTGTCCTCCACTTTTGAAACACTCCCAATCAAACCACCGTTTGCAATTACTAACATATTCTCAGAAGCACCTTTTGATCTACCTGCATCCAAGGTCAACTCCTGCTTCCAAGATACCGGAGAACGCATAATAACATCTGCTGCCAAAGTCTTTGTGGCTTGCAATTTAGACTTCATATCAAGCAATTGACGCAGTTGTTCATTTTCCGTCTTTAAACTTTCCGCCTCATTTGATTTGACTTCTAACTGGTAAAGCTGTTTCTTCAAACTTTCATTTTCATTATATGCTCGTGTCAAATGAGCCAAATCTGATTTGACAGAATCAAACCACCGAAAAGGTTTTTGCACAACCCTATCAACCAATGAGATTCCATCTCCTAATTTTGTCACAATTGTACTTGAATAAGTCGTCGCTAAGAGAGCTAAGACAAGCAGAACAGTGACAAAAACAATAATGACATATTTTGATTTTTTAAAACGGTTCATATCCCTACCTTTATATCAAGAACTGTTACAGTAACTTTTTTATCAATTCCTGAAAGCTACTAAGATTTTAAGAAAAATAAGCAACAACCAAGTACGATAATAACAAGAATGGTCAGCGTATCCTTTAGAGTCCATTTCAATTGTCGGTATTGACTTCTGCCTTTTCCACCCTGATAACCACGCGCTTCCATAGCGATAGCCAAGGAATCCGCACGTTTTAAACTTGTTGCAAAAAGAGGAATCAAAATGGGAATCATCGCCTTTACTTTTTGAACAATGCTTCCTTCACCAAAATCCACTCCACGCGCTTTCTGCGCATTCATAATCCGCGTCGTATCATCCATTAATGTTGGGATAAAACGTAGACTCATGGACAGCATCAATCCAATTTCATGAACTGGAACTTTCACACGCTTTAAAGGCGCTAACAAAGCTTCGACAGCTGATGCTAAACTTAAGGGCATGGTCGTTAAGGTTAACAAAGTTGAAAAGAAAATAATCAATACAAAACGACAAAAAATAATTCCAGCTTGTTGCAAAGCATAATCCGTGATTCTCACAAACGAAAACTCAAATAAAACATTCCCATTAGAAATGAAAAATAGTTGAAAAATAGTTGTGAAGGCAATCAAGAAAAACATAGACTTCAAGCCCTGAATAAAAAATGAAAGAGATACTCCTGACAAGGCAATAAATATCCCTGTCGCTATAAAAAGAATCAGATTCGTCAAGGGGTTATTAGCCCAAAACACAATCAAAATCAGTAGCATCATAGCAAGCAATTTGCTACGTGGATCCAATCGGTGAACAATCGAATCCCCTGGGATATAACGCCCCAAAATCATACTATCCATTTAGCGACTCCTTGAACTCCTCTATCTTAATCGGTAATCGTTTAAATGACACGCCTCTATCCACCAATCGTTTACAAAAGGCCGTAATTTTAGGTACTCCCAACTGCACTTCTTCCATAAAGACAACATCTTGAAAGACATCACTTGGTTTACCACCCTTCACCAAACGTCCCTTTTCCATCACATAGACTTGATTCGCATATTCAGCAACATCATCCATCAAATGCGTTACCAAGACAATTGTCATCCCTGACTGGTGGAGTTTTTTGAACAAATTCATCAGCTCTTTTCTTCCCATGGGATCTAGGCCTGCTGTGGGCTCATCTAAGACTAATATGGCTGGTTCCATGGCAAGTATGCCTGCAATGGCGACACGTCTCATTTGTCCACCTGATAGCTCAAACGGACTGCGATCAAAAAGTGATTCATCAATTCCAACCAGAGCCAGTTTTTCACGCGCAATCTGCTCCGCATCTTCTTCAGAAACTCCAAAATTTTGTGGTCCAAAAGCAACGTCCTTCAAAACTGTTTCTTCAAAGATCTGATTTTCAGCAAACTGAAATACCAAGCCAACCTGTTTTCTAATTTGACGAATATCTTTATTTTTAGAAGTCGAGGTGATTAAGGTATCAAAAACCCTCACACTCCCTTGACTTGGCACCAATAAACCATTTAAGAGTTGTAAAATAGTTGATTTACCACTACCTGTGTGCCCAATTAAAGCCGTATAAGAACCATCTTCAATCGTCAAAGAAACATCCGACAAAGCTGTTGAAGCTAAGGGAGTCCCTTCTTGATATGTAAAACTCACATTTTCTAGAGCAATTCCCATAATTTATCCTCTAGCTCACTTTCTGTCAAATAATTTTCAGGTAAATCATAGCCATTCTGGCTCAAAGAATATTTTACTTGATTGGCAAAAGGATCGTCTAATCCAATTTGATCTAAATCATTTCGAGAGAAAAGTTCTCTTGGGCTACTAGTTGATTCAATTTCCCCTTTTTTCATGACCAATACGCGGTCACTCATGGCAACTTCTTCCAAATCATGGGTAATAGAAATGACCGTCATATCATAGTCTTTCCGAATTCCCTGTACTGTCTCAATCAGTTCTCTACGCCCCTCAGGGTCCAACATACTCGTTGCTTCATCTAAGATTAAAATAGCTGGTCTTAGGGCTACAACACCTGCAATGGCCACACGTTGTTTTTGGCCACCTGATAGACGCGCCGGCTCTCTCTTTTTAAAGTCCAACATGCCAACCAAATCTAGAGCTTCCTCCACTCTCTTTTTCATTTCTTGACGAGAAAGACCCTGATTTTCCAAACCAAAGGCTACATCATCTTCAACAGTCGCTCCAACAAATTGATTGTCTGGATTTTGAAAAACCATACCGATTTGACGACGTATTTTCCAAACATTTTCCTCAGTCAACCGTTGACCATCTATTACAATCTCTCCAGATTCTGCTTCCAGTAAGCCATCAATTAATCGAACCGTCGTTGATTTACCACTACCATTATGCCCTACAATCGAAAGCCATTCTCCACGTTTCACGTGAAACGTAATATCCTTCACATCATAGTATTCTTGACTTTCCTTATAACGAAAAGAAAGATTTTTTACATCAATTATTGATTTCATTTCGAACCAAATGTCCCTTTAAATACATAGGCACTACCCTTGAAATAATCATAGCCAGAGTAGATAGTGAAAAACAAGGCTACATAAAGTAGAACTTGACCAAGCAAAGTCCAATGTAATAGCAAGAAAATAATGGCAAACATCTGACTAAAAGTTTTAATTTTTCCAGGCATTGCTGCTGCTAAAACTGTTCCACCAGTTTCAACCAATAAAAGCCTTAAACCTGTCACAGCCAACTCACGACAGATGATCACTGCAACAATCCAAGCTGGAGCCATACCTAACTCAATCAGCATAATAAAAGCCGACATAACTAGTAACTTATCCGCCATAGGATCTGCAAATTTACCAAAATTACTGACCACATTCCATTTACGAGCTAAATATCCATCTAAATAATCTGTAATACTAGCAATAGCAAAGATAATAGCTGCCACTATATGACTCTCTATCGAATTTCCTATCGTTAAAATAAAGATAAAAATAGGTATAAAGAGAATTCGACCTATTGTTAAAAGATTGGGAATTTGTTCTTTTTTCATTCGTTTTTCCTTAATTTTTAGTAAAGGTTACAGTGATTTGTCCAGTCTGAGCTGTTAATTTCGATAAATCAACAGTCTGATTATCTACTGTCAAAGCAACACCTTTTACAACACCTAAGGTAATTGTTACAGGACTTTTAGTTGCAACTGTTGCTTCTGCACTTTTCTTCTCTGGCGATAAGGTTACACCGCCCTCAAGTTCGCTTTCTGAAACGCTGACCCAACTTGTAACATCTGAAACTGCCAATTGCAATTTAACTGTTTCCTTACTTGTCTTATAAGCGATTTCTACATGATTTCCTTCACCTGATACACTTATAGCTGATTCTATACTAGAAGAACTGCTAGATGAACTACTACTTGAGGAGTGGGGAACAGAGCTAGTTGAACTTATTGAACTTGTTGATTGAACCACACTGTAATTAGAAAGAGAAGGCCCCTCTGGTTGAGTTTGAATATAGTTCCAAACATAATAGGTCACAAAAATTAAAATAGATAAGGCAAAAAGGATAAAATAAAATAAAGGTAAAAAGGATGGTTTTTTCTTATTTTTCTTACTTGAACGTCTGCGCCCTGTCAACTCGTCTTCATCAACATCTACTTCCTCATAAGTAATCATACTCCCAGAATCATAAGCATCCAAGACAATTTGGTCATCTAACTCAACAGCCCATGCATATTTTCTCAAGAAAGAACGTGTGTAAAAAGGACTTGGAAGTTGATCGAAATCATCTGCTTCCATTGCTTCCAACATATCTAACTGGATTTCTGTCTTTTTCTGCAATTCATCTAAACTCAATCCCTGATTGATTCTAGCTAATCGTAAAACCTCTCCAATTGTTTTTTTTCTCATACTTGTCATCCCTTCTTTCTAGTGTCTATTATAATAGGTTACTACGATGGGAATATTGTAAAATCAACTATGTCACCATCATCTATTAAATGATGTCCAGCATCAAGGACATCCTCTAAAGTAATTTCCTGTAAAATTTTCGGCAAATCAAAAATTGTCTCACCATTTTCAAAAGCATCATATTGCGTTGCAATAAATTCAAGAGAGTTCATGCTACTGAAAAATTCTCCAAACATCTCTCTTTTGATAATATCTAAATGATCCTCTGTAATATCTAAATCCTTTGTAAAATTACGAATGGCCTTCCTAAATTGATGGGATAAAGCAACTGGCTCTTTCGTATCCATTGTCAACATAACAAAATGAAAACGACTTGTTACTTCAATTTCAAGAGATAAGGACGCATCAATTTTACCTGATTCATATAATTTTTGAAAACGATCCGAAGTCCAACCAAACATCATTGCAAACAATAATTTTAATAAAATATGATGTCGATAGCAATCCGCTTCAGAAACTTCTCGCTTACCTCTAACTCCAATCGCTAGTTTGGGAGAAGATACTTCTATTCTCATACTATCTGTTGGCTTTACAGGCTGTAAAAACAACTTTTCTCTTGCTACTTCCTGAAAATCTGAATCTTTCAGTTCTTTGCTTTCAAAATAGTCCTGTACTCGCTCCACATCAAAATCACCAACTAAAAACAGAGACATGTTTACAGGTTTGTAAAATCTTGCAAAATTTTCTTGCAAATTAGTTAGATTTATTTGGGAAATGGACTCCTCACTTCCAACTATATCCGTCGCTAAAGGTGTACCTGGATACAAATTCGCTAAGGTTGAAAAGAATAAACACGAATCTGGATCATCTTGATACATTTCTCGTTCTTGCTGAATAATATCCTGCTCTCTTAAAATGGAATCTTCAGTAAAATGTGCTGATGTTACCAATTCATCAAGTAAATCTAAATTTTCTAAAAAATGATCCGTTGCTGAAAAAAGATAGCTTGTTTTTGTAAAGCTTGTAAAGGCATTACTATCTGCACCTAGACTCGTAAAAGCCGACATCAAATCGCTAGAATCTTCTCTCTCAAATAATTTATGTTCAAGAAAATGAGCAATTCCCGCAGGATATTCTTTTACATCTCCGTCAACTTCTGTGACAAGCGTATCTACCGAACCAAATTGTACAGTTACACTCCCGTAAACCTCTTTAAATTCCTTTTTAGGCAAAAGAGCAACTGTCAATCCGTTGGCCAAACGAGTTCGATAAATCATTTCTTTTACAGCTGGATAGTATTTTTCTTCAAAAACAACCTTTGTCATTCTATTCCTTCCATAAAGTAAATCGCCTGTAGTTTCACATTATTAGCTGCTCTACAAATAGCATCTTTGTCAACTTGCTCGAGTTTTGCAATCCAACTTTTAAAGTCTGCTGAAGATTTCCCAAGTAAGGCATTTTGATAAGCACGTTCAATCAATGAACCTTGATTATCTTGAGAAAGCAACAAAGACCGACGAATCATTTCCTTGGTCTGCTCTAGCTCAAGCTCTGTAAAATAACCTTTTTTTAAATCAAGTAATTGATTATTCATCATTTTTCGAGCCTGATTCCTATTTTCTCGATTGATACCAGCATACATTCTCAAGAATCCACTAAACAAATCGAGTTGACTTAAAATGGTATAAGCTAATCCAGCATTTTCACGGACATTTGTAAAGAGCTTAGAGTGAGCAAATCCACCAAGTAAACCATTCATTACAATCATGGGTAAATGTTGCTCATCGCCATATTCAGCAGAGCAATAATATCCCAACTCTAAAATAGACTGTCCCACATTTTTCCGAACCATACCTTCCTGAAGGATATTGGAATAAGGTTGACAATACTGAACCTTCATATCTCCTTTTCGAGCTTTAAAGGCAAATGATTCTAATACATTTTGAATTTCAACCTCATTAAAATCACCTAGGAAAAAGAAATCTATTCGATCATTGGCCAAAAATTCTTGGAAACAAGAATAAGAACTTTGTGGAGTTTCAGCTAAAATACGATTTCGTAAATCACTATATTCCAATTGAAGACGTTCATCATGAAAAAACAATTTATCCAATTCTTTATGTGCAAAATAAAAAGAATCATCCATATCAGCTGCTAAACTTGCTAGCAATTGTTTTTTCTCAATTTCAAATAAGGCCGGATCAAACCCATTATCAACTACTACGGGTGAAAAAAGAGTTTCTTTTACAAGTTCCAAAATCTGAGAGGTTAGCACGTTTTTCCTACTTAAAAACTCATCACGAACATAGGTAAATGTCAATTCTATAATGTGGCTTTGCCCTCTTCTGAAACAATTGGTTGACATATCTGTACCGTATAGACTGGCCAAGTGTCTCCTCAAATCTTGAGAAGTGGGGTACATCTGATTAGCAGTCTCTAGCATACTTGCACTCAACATGTGACCTGCAATCGTATCAAGGGATAATGGAGCGGTAAAACGCACGGTAATTTTGTTTGTTTTAAACTTTTTTGATTGGATAAAATGTGTTGAAATTCCATGCACTAACTCCATGATTTACCTCCTTATATACAGACTTCTATTATATCACGAAAACCTGAAATTTTCTTGTTCCCTGTAACACTTTTGAAATAAAAATCGCTTACATTTCTCGCTGTCTCTCTCACTATTTTTAGGAAAATATGGTATAATACCAAAGATTGAGGTGAATTATGGAATACAAATTATTTGAAGAATTTATTACCCTCCAAGCACTACTCAAAGAACTTGGAATTACACATAGCGGAGGAGCTATTAAATCATTTCTCTCTGAACATTCTGTTTACTTTAATAGGGAATTAGAGAGTCGTCGTGGAAAAAAACTTCGTATTGGCGATAAAGTTGACATCCCTGACATGAACATTGACATCTTGTTGACACAACCTACTTCTGAAGAACAAGATGAATACCAAGCTGATAAAGTTGAAAAAGAACGGATCGCTAAACTTGTCAAAAAGATGAATAAGGGAGTTAAAAAAGACAAATCGAAACCTGCTTCATCACCAAAAAGCAAACAAGCTCCACGATTCCCTGGTAGATAATCATGTGGCTACAACACCTATCTCTCAAAACTTTTCGTAACTACAAAGAGACGAAAATAGACTTTAATCCTAAATTAAATGTCTTTTTAGGACGTAATGCACAAGGTAAAACAAATATGTTAGAGGCTATCTATTTTTTAGCCTTAACACGTAGCCATCGAACTCGAACAGATAAAAATCTCATTCATTTTGATGAGGAACAACTTCATCTTTCAGGTCTCGTTCAGAAAAAAACGGGATCTATTCCTCTCGAAATTGAACTAACACAAAAAGGACGTGTTACAAAAGTTAATCACTTAAAACAGGCACGACTTTCAGACTATGTAGGACACATGAATGTTGTCTTATTTGCTCCTGAAGATTTACAACTAATTAAAGGGGCACCTTCAGTTCGACGAAAATTCATTGATATGGAGCTTGGGCAAATTAAGCCAATCTATTTATCGGATTTAACCAATTATAACCACATCCTAAAACAAAGAAACACTTACCTAAAATCAGCTCAAAAAATAGATGAAACCTTCCTTTCAGTCTTAGATGATCAGCTAGTTGATTATGGATGTCGTGTAATGAATCACCGCTTAGATTTCATAAAAAAACTAGAATATTTTGGTCGTGAGACACATTTTGAACTTTCTAATCAGATTGAAGAGTTGTCAATATCCTATCAATCTTCTGTAAAGATAACTGACAAGGAAGGCTTATCAGAATCTTTCAAAATTGCTTTAGAAAAAAGTAGGTCCAGAGATTTATTTAAAAAGAATACTGGTGTTGGTCCTCATCGAGATGATATTTCTTTTTATATAAATGGTATGGATGCTAGTTTTGGAAGTCAAGGTCAACATCGTAGTCTCGTCCTCTCGATAAAATTAGCAGAAATCGAGTTAATGGAAAGCATTACTACAGAATCTCCAATATTACTGCTTGACGATGTTATGAGCGAACTTGACAACACTAGACAACTAAAATTATTAGAAACGATTTCTCATTCAATCCAAACCTTTATCACAACAACAAGCTTAGACCATCTTCAAAATCTACCAGAAAATCTAAGTATCTTCACTATTCAAGATGGTAAAGTTATTGTAAATGAAAATTGACAACATTGTAAAAGAACTCCTGTTTCCACGGGAGTTCTTTTCATTGTTTTTTTACATAGAATAATTTGGTGCCTCATTCGTAATTTGTACATCATGAGGATGGCTTTCTTTCAAACCAGCACCAGACATTTCAATAAATTGAGCATTATCGTGTAGTTCTTTAAGGTTAGCTGCACCACAGTAACCCATACCAGAGCGAATACCACCAATCATTTGGAAGACAATATCAGCTGCAGCACCTTTATAAGCAACACGACCTTCAATTCCTTCTGGAACAAGTTTGTTTGCTTCATTGACAGAACCTTGGAAGTAACGATCGCTTGAACCTTTCTTCATAGCAGCAATTGATCCCATACCACGGTAAGTCTTAAACTTACGTCCTTGGAAGATTTCAGTTTCGCCTGGAGCTTCATCAGTTCCAGCAAACATTGATCCAAGCATAACTGCATTTCCACCTGCAGCAAGGGCTTTTACAATATCTCCAGAATACTTGATTCCACCGTCAGCAATAATCGTTTTTCCATATTCACGCGCAACAGCTGCAGCATCGTAGATAGCTGTTACTTGCGGAACACCAACACCAGCAATCACACGAGTAGTACAGATAGAACCTGGTCCAATCCCAACCTTGACAACGTCCACACCTGCTTCGTAAAGTGCGCGCGCTCCTTCAGCAGTAGCAATATTTCCAGCAATCAAAGTACGATCTGGGAAGTGAGCACGAATCTCAGCAATTTTACGCAAGACACCTGCAGAATGACCATGTGCAGTATCAATAACAATCGCATCCGCTCCTGCCTCAAAAAGAGCCTCTGCACGTTCAAATGTATCTGAAGTAACACCTACTGCACCTGCAACTAGAAGACGACCAAACTCATCTTTAGCAGCATTTGGAAACTCAATAACTTTTTCAATATCTTTGATAGTAATCAAGCCAGAAAGACGACCTTCTTCATCTACCAACGGAAGTTTTTCAATACGGTGTTCTTGAAGAATATTCTCAGCTGTTGCAAGGTCTGTACCCACAGGAGCAGTAACAAGATTTTCACTAGTCATATGGTTTGAGATTGGTTGGTTATAATCTGAAATAAAACGAAGATCTCGGTTTGTCAAAATACCAACCAATTTACGATTTTCAAGTGTTTCAACAACTGGAACACCACTGATGCGGTAACGACCCATAAGCTCATCTGCTTCAGCAATTGTATGTTCAGGTGTCAAGAAGAACGGATCAATAATAACTCCATTTTCAGAACGTTTTACCTTACGAACCTCGTCTGCTTGTTGAGCAATTGACATGTTTTTATGGATAACTCCGAGACCGCCTGCACGAGCAATAGCAATAGCCATTTGACTCTCTGTAACTGTGTCCATGGCAGCGGTAATAATTGGGATATTTAAAGTCAGATTATCTGCCAATTTAGTTGTTAAATCTGCATCGTTAGGCAACACATGACTTTCAGCTGGAATAAGTAATACATCATCAAAGGTAAAACCTTTTTTCAAAAATTTAGTGTCCCAATTAGACATTCGAAGTTTCCTCTTTTCTTTCTTTTTGAGCTTGACTCTTTTTATATTGTATCTATCATACCATTCTATAAAAATTTGTCAAATGTTACAGGGGTAAATAAAAAACTATCTTTTCTTCGAGATAGAAATGATAGTTTCTTGTAAAATAAACTTAGTTAAAGTAATGAAGTCCCATTGCTCCTTTAACCTCAGATAGGGTTTGACCTGCAACTTCACGCGCTCTTTCACTACCTTTTTGAAGCATATTATAAACTTCTCCCATATCCTTAGCAAATTCGATACGGCGCTCACGAATAGGACCCAGTTCACGTTCTAATATTTCAAGTAGATAACGCTTGGTCTTCACATCACCAAGACCACCTCGTTGATAATGTTCTTTCATTTCAGCAATTTCTTGAGCATCTTCTGGACGACCAAAAACATCTAGATAATGGAAAACCATATTTCCTTCAATTTTACCTGGATCCTCAACGCGGATATGATCTGGGTCTGTATACATACTCATTACTTTTTTACGCAAAGTATCCGCATCATCAGCTAAATAAATACCGTTATTGAGTGATTTAGACATTTTAGCATTCCCATCTAAACCAGGCAAACGCCCTGCTCTCTCATTTTCTGGATAAATACCTTCCGGTTCTACCAAGACATCACAGTTATATGCATTGTTAAAAGAACGAACAATTTCACGAGTTTGCTCAATCATTGGTTTCTGATCTGTCCCAACAGGAACATAGTTAGCCTTGAAAGCTGTGATGTCAGCTGCTTGAGCTATTGGATAGACCAAGAATCCTGTCGGAATGCTTTCTCCAAATCCTTTCTGAGCAATTTCTGTCTTGACAGTTGGATTACGCTCCAGACGTGCTAATGAAACCAGATTCATATAATACATAGACAACTCAGCCAGCTCTGGAATCTGGCTTTGAATAAAGATAGTTGATTTACTTGGATCCAATCCAACTGCAAGATAATCCAAAGCCACATTTCCGATAGACTCTACAATGGTTTGAGGATCTTTGGCATGATCTGTCAAGGCTTGTTGGTCAGCCAAGAACACAAACATATCATACTTATCCTCTTCCTGTAATAATACTCGATTTTTGAGACTTCCAACATAATGTCCAATATGCAATTTTCCTGTTGGACGGTCTCCTGTTAAAATAATGGGTTTAGTCATTTTGTTCTCCTTCGATATAGTCCCTTCAATTATAGCATTTTTTTAATGAAATAACCGCAATTTATCAAAATAAATCAACCTTACTATTCACGGATTTGTGTAAAGTATGCTGTAAAATTAATTTACACAAAATTGACAGATAAAAATTTGAATATTTCCGTATTTTCTAGTAGAATAAATATATTACACATATAGGAGAAAAACATTGCTTACAGTATCTGATGTTTCACTACGTTTTAGTGATCGCAAACTTTTTGATGATGTCAATATCAAATTTACAGAAGGAAATACTTACGGATTAATCGGTGCTAATGGTGCCGGAAAATCAACCTTTTTAAAAATTTTAGCCGGAGATATCGAACCTACTACTGGTCACATCTCTCTTGGTCCAGATGAACGTCTCTCTGTTCTTCGTCAAAATCACTTTGACTATGAAGATGAACGTGCCATTGATGTTGTTATCATGGGAAATGAAAAACTTTATAGCATCATGAAAGAGAAAGATGCTATCTACATGAAGGAAGATTTCTCAGACGAGGACGGGGTTCGTGCTGCCGAACTCGAAGAAGAGTTTGCTGAGCTTGGAGGCTGGGAAGCAGAAAGCGAAGCCTCTCAACTCCTTCAAAACCTAAACATTCCAGAAGAATTACACTACCAAAACATGAGCGAATTGGCCAACGGTGAGAAAGTAAAGGTTCTCCTTGCCAAAGCACTTTTTGGTAAACCAGATGTTCTTCTCTTGGACGAGCCTACCAACGGTTTAGACATCCAATCAATTACATGGTTAGAAGACTTCTTGATTGACTTTGATAACACAGTTATCGTAGTATCCCACGACCGTCACTTCTTAAACAAAGTATGTACTCACATGGCCGACCTTGACTTTGGAAAAATCAAACTCTATGTCGGAAACTACGACTTCTGGAAGGAATCTTCTGAACTCGCTGCTAAATTGCTAGCAGACCGTAATGCTAAAGCAGAAGAAAAAATTAAACAATTGCAAGAATTCGTTGCTCGTTTCTCTGCTAATGCTTCTAAATCAAGACAAGCAACATCACGTAAGAAAATGCTTGATAAGATTGAACTAGAAGAGATTGTACCATCTAGTCGTAAATATCCATTTATTAACTTTAAAGCGGAGCGTGAAATAGGTAATGATCTCCTGACAGTAGAAAATCTAACTGTAAAGATTGATGGTGAGACTATTTTAGATAATATCAGTTTTATCTTGCGTCCAGGTGATAAGACAGCGCTTATTGGTCAAAATGACATCCAAACGACTGCATTAATTCGTGCAATCATGGGGGACATTGACTATGAAGGAACTGTCAAGTGGGGAGTAACTACTAGCCGTTCTTACTTGCCAAAAGATAACTCGGCAGATTTTGCAGGAGGAGAGTCAATCCTTGACTGGTTGCGTCAATTCGCAAGTAAAGAAGAAGATGACAATACTTTCCTACGTGGCTTCCTCGGCCGTATGCTCTTCTCTGGAGATGAGGTTAACAAACCTGTAAATGTCTTGTCAGGGGGAGAAAAAGTTCGTGTCATGCTTTCAAAACTCATGCTTTTAAAATCAAATGTCCTTGTACTTGATGATCCAACAAATCACTTGGACTTGGAATCTATCTCAAGCTTGAATGATGGATTGAAAAACTTTAAAGAATCAATCATCTTTGCCAGCCATGACCACGAGTTTATTCAAACTCTAGCTAACCATATCATTGTCTTGTCTAAAAATGGCGTCATTGACCGTATCGATGAAACCTATGATGAATTCCTAGAAAATGCAGAAGTACAAGCAAAAGTTAAAGAACTTTGGAAAGACTAAAAAAATTCAAAACTCAGTTGGGTTAACCAGCTGAGTTTTCTAACATTTTATGAGGTAACATGAAATTATTTTTTAAAACATATTGGATCTATTTTGTTTCTTTCATCATTCCTGTAGTAATTATGATAGGAGTATATCTATCTCAAGGTATCTACTGGAATAGCGACAAATCTCCTCTATTAGGAGATGGCTTTCATCAATACGTTATTTTTGATATAGCTCTAAGAAATATCCTACATGGAAATAGTAGTCTGTTTTACACCTTTACAAGTGGTCTAGGGCTAAACTTCTATGCTCTATCTAGTTATTACTTGGGTAGTTTTCTTTCACCTCTGGTTTACTTTTTTGATCTAACGAATATGCCAGATGCTGTCTATCTGACCACTCTCTTAAAATTTGGATTGATTGGTCTGTCAACCTTTTTTAGTTTGAATAAATTGTTTCAATCTATCCCTCAGACTTTAAAACTAGCCTTATCTACTTCCTATACTCTGATGAGTTTCACTGTCAGTCAATTAGAGATAAAAACCTGGCTAGATGTTTTTATCTTGATTCCTTTAATTATAACTGGTTTACATCTACTGATAACTGAAAAGAAACTCCTATTGTACTTTACAAGTCTGTCAATCTTATTTATTCAAAATTATTATTTTGGATATATGACAGTATTGTTTCTTATTTTCTGGTATCTCTGTCAAATTTCGTGGGACTTTAAGACTCGAAAATCATCTGTTCTTGATTTCATAGTTATCTCCTTTTTAGCTGGTATGGCTAGTTTGATTATGACTCTTCCCACTCTGTTTGATTTACAGACACATGGGGAAAAATTGACTGAAGTTACAAAGTTTCAAACTGAAAGTAGCTGGTATCTTGATCTCTTTGCTAAGCAATTCATTGGTTCCTTTGACACAACAAAGTATGGGGCCATCCCAATGATTTTTGTTGGACTACTTCCCTTTATTTTGACCATTTTATTTTTTACGCTGAAATCTATTAAGTTTCACGTGAAACTCATATATGTAATATTCTTTGCATTTCTAATTGCAAGCTTTTACATAGAAGCTCTTGACTTATTTTGGCAAGGTATGCATACTCCAAATATGTTTTTACATCGCTATTCTTGGATTTTCTCTACCTTGTTAATTTACACAGCAGCGGAAGTCTTAAATCGTCTGAAAGAAATTAAAATCTGGAATTTTTTAGTTTCGCTTTTTCTTATAGTAACAGGATTTTTAGCTACCATCTATCTAAAATCACATTATTCTTTTTTAACAGATTTGAATATTCTACTGACTCTTGAATTTTTAGTTGTCTATTCTCTTTTACTCCTTGCAGTTATCAAAAAGTTTATCTCTGTAAATCTATTTGCCATTCTAATCTCTTTATTTATAATGGTTGAAATAAGTTTAAATGCTTCATCTCAAATAGACGGAATTGCTAAAGAATGGGGATTTGCTTCTCGAAGTGCATATAATCGAGATATCCCAGCTATGAAATCTTTCTCAACATATATTGGAAATCAATTTACTCGTACTGAAAAACTAGAGACTCAAACAGGAAATGACAGTATGAAATTCAACTACAATGGAATATCTCAATTTTCATCTGTTCGAAATCGTTCAGCAAGCTCTACTTTGGATAAACTTGGGTTTAAATCCTCTGGGACTAATCTCAATCTACGCTATGCAAATAATAGTATTTTGGCTGATAGTTTATTTGGTATCCAGTACAATATCTCAGACAGTCCTAGTGATAAGTATGGTTTTAAAGATATCTATCAAAAAGATAATCTTACCCTATATGAAAATCAATTCTCTCTTCCGATTGCCTTTGCTAGTCAATCTGTTTACAATGATGTCAAGTTCAATGAACATACTTTAGATAATCAAGCCTCGTTTTTAAATCAACTTGCTAACGTCGATTTTGATTATTTTTCTACAATCCCTTATGACAAAACAGAAAATACTAATGATTTGATTATTGTCACAAGTTCTTCAAATGAGGATGCAGCAATCCAGTATCAAATTGAAGTGCCAGAAAACAGCCAAGTTTATCTTTCTTTCACAAACCTTCACTTTTCTAATGATAAACAAAAAAAGGTTGACATCCTTGTAAATGGAGAAAAGAAAACTTTTACAACTGATAATATCTTCTCCTTCTTTAATCTAGGCTATACAAAAGAGAAAAAAACTTTCAATATCAATGTTAGTTTCCCTGGAAATTCACAAGTATCATTTGAATCTCCTACCTTCTACCGTTTAGATACCAAAACATTCACCGAGGCAATTCAAAAAATTAAAGAACAACCTGTCACAGTATCAACTTCTAAAAACAAGGTCTTTGCTAGATATGATGTTAAACAAGATACGTCCATTTTCTTCACCATTCCTTATGACAAAGGTTGGTCTGCCTACCAAGATGGTAAGAAAATAGAAATTAAACAAGCTCAAACTGGATTTATGAAAGTTGAGGTTCCCAAGGGGAAAGGAACTATTACACTCTCCTTCATTCCCAATGGTTTTATTACTGGAGCAATTTGTTCCTTTACTTCTCTCTTACTATTTGGAACCTATAATCACAGACGAAAGTCATCTAAGGCATAAAAAATCGACCAATTAATCGGTCGATTTTTTTAATCTTCTTCCATTTTCTTAGGTTGATAGGCTAGCATACCTAAACCAGTAAATAGAGCTAGTATGGCATCTAGGAAAATGACTTGCTGATGAATATTTCCTGTCATAGAGATTGTTTGTCGTAATCCCGAAACTGAATAACTCATTGGTAACCAAGGACTAATAGTTCTAAAGAAATCATTTGTCAAGGCAAGTGGATAAGTACCGGCACTTGATGCTAACTGTAATAAAAGCAAAATAAGTGAGAAGAAAGCTCCTATACGGCTATTCCATGTTGTTAATGCGGTCACCATGGACATGAATACTAAACTTGTTAGGATAATGAGAATAAATGTTCTCATCTCATGATTAGCCGTTAGACCAATAAGATGAACTCCTCCATATACCAAAATTCCTGCCAAAACAGCTATAATACCATTTATTTCAGCCCGAGATTTCAACCAAGCCCAACGGCTCTCTGGATGACGTCCTGAAGGCAGCTTCGCAAAGATCATATTCGTTGATATTGCTGCAACAAAGAGAGCAACTGATATCATATAAGGAGCCATTGCAATTCCATTTACAGGAACTTGGTCATTGTCTGTTTTGGAAAGATTGAGTGGATTTGACAAAATATCTGCATTTTGAGATTCCGTAGATGCTGATTTGAGTTGATCACTAGCATTACTTAGTCCTTGTCCTAAAGAAGCAACTCCTGTCTGTAAACCTTCCAATCCAGAAGTTAACTTTGTTCCACCTTCTGCTAATTTCCCAGCTCCATCTGCCAATTTATTAGCTCCACTTTCTAATTGAGAAGCACCTGAAAGTAACTGACTGGATTTGTCAGCTAGTCGGCTAGATCCTGACTGCAATTTATCAACTCCTGCTATCAATTCTTGACTCTTTTGATTCAATTGGTTAGAGCCAGTTGATAATTTTTCAATACCAGATACTAATTCTGGAGTTTTTTCAACTAATTGACTAACTCCTGCTGTCAAGCTAGAAGATTTTTGTGTCAAGGTGTTTGAGCCTGAAACTAGTTGATCCAAACTACCTGTCAAGGTGGCATTTTTTTCACTTAGTTTACTTGCTCCCTGAGAAACTTTATCAACACCTGTAGTATATGCGTTTACACCTGATGCAATCGACTGACTATCAGGAACTAATTTGCTAGTAACAGCTCCTTGTATCTCTGTTAATCCACTTGACAATCTTGTCAAAGAAGTAGAAGCAATAGGTAATACTTGATTAGCTTGATTTTTTAAAGTCGCAAGATTAGAAGATTGATTTTGTAAGTTTTCTAAACTTCCCTGTAAACCTTTAACTACAGCTACAATTGACTGTGCTGATTGAATACTATCAGTCGAATTTTGAGATACAGAAGCACTTATTTCAGCTTGTTGCTCACTTGTCAAAGATTGATAAGCTGCTGTCGATTGAATATTGGCTAATGTAGTCGCTTTAGCAGACTGAGCACTTGCTAACATTTGATTAGAAAGAGATACTATACTTGATAAAACAGAATCTAATTGTTTTGTATCTCCAACATCAATATTTTGAATGGCTTGATTTAACTGATTCAGACCAGAAGATAATTGATTAATTTGATCTTTTTTCCCAGACGAAGCATCTAACTTGCTAGAAAGTTGTTGAATCCCTTCACTTAATTGCTCCACCCCTATTCGAAGTGTAGCTGATTGATTAGATAACTGATTAGCACCTGTTGCAAGACTTCCCACTCCATTGGTGTAGGCACTAACACCAGATGAAAATTGATTAAGACCAGCATTAAGCTGAGAAACACCGCCAGTATAGGATTCTACACCAGAATATAACTGATTGATTCCTCCTACTAATTCAGGACTTTTAGAAGATAATTGACCTAATCCGCTATCTAATTGACTCACTGCACCAGTATATGTAACTAAACCACTATTAAAATTCCCTAAGCCAAGATGAAGTTGTTCAACACCAGAGACATAAGAGGATAATCCTTTAGTAAACTGCTCCGGTCCATTTGAAAATGTTAAACTTGAAGCTGCTAAAGAGTGTAGGTTAGTAGTTAATGTTTGACTTCCTGCCACTAACTGATTCGCTACATCAGTTAGTTTTTCACTTCCAGAATCTGCTTGGCTCATACCATCCTTTAAATAGACCATTTTGTTGAATAAAGCTTTAGTATAGGTCTCGGTTACATTGGTAGAAACACTCTGCTTTAATTGTGTCATAGCAGAATCGCTCATCTTGCTGGCAATAAAACTATGACCACTTGAAGTCTGATAATCGATTTGCATTTGCTCTGGATAATCCGTTAAAATAGAAGCTGCTTTTTCAGATAAATCACTTGGTAAAGTCACTACCATATAGTAATCGCCATTTTCTAAACCCTTCTTACCTTCTTCATCTACAAAATGAAAATCCAAGGTTTTATTTTCTTTTAAATTGGACACCATGTCTTTTCCTATAGACATGCTATTACCATTATAGGAAGCCTCTTTATCATTATTGACAACTGCCACAGGTAAGTCAGACAATTGCCCATATGGATCCCACATTGATGACAAAAATATGATATTGTACAGAGCTGGAATAAGAGAAATCCCTATCATGACAATAATAAAGGTTGGTTTTTTAAAAATTGCTTTCCATTCTTTAAACATAGTTTCTCCTTTTTTAAACATATTGTCTAAAATTTTGATATAATAGATTATACAATAAAAAATCTAAATTACAATATAAAAAATCCATTTTTAGACATATAGTCTAATTTGTTTACAAGGAGGAAATATGCAAGAAAGTAACAAACGCTTAAAAACAAAGCGAACTATTGAAAATGCTATGGTACAATTACTAATGGAACAACCATTTGATCAAATTTCTACTGTCAAGTTAGCAGAAAAAGCCAGAATTAGCCGTTCCAGCTTCTATACGCACTATAAGGATAAGTATGATATGATTGAGCACTATCAAAGCAAGCTATTTCATACATTTGAATATATTTTTCAAAAACATGCTCATCACAAAAGAGACGCTATTTTAGAAGTTTTTGAATATCTAGAGTCAGAACCACTTCTGGCTGCCCTTCTTTCTGAAAATGGGACTAAAGAAATCCAAAATTTCTTACGAAATAAACTTCATATCATGCTCAGTACAGATTTACAAAAGCGATTTATGCAACTGAATCTAAATACCACTGAATTAGAATATAGTAGCATCTATCTAACTCATGCACTTTTTGGTGTCTGCCAAACTTGGATTGCACATGGAAAAAAAGAAAGTTCTCAAGAAATAACAAACTTCCTTATGAAAATGCTTGGTGATACAAATTGATACAAAAAGAGGAACACAGCTGTGTTCCCTTTTATCTATACTCCGCCAGTAGGACTCGAACCTACGACATCATGATTAACAGTCATGCGCTACTACCAACTGAGCTATGGCGGATAAAATAGTCCGTACGGGATTCGAACCCGTGTTACCGCCGTGAAAAGGCGGTGTCTTAACCCCTTGACCAACGGACCTTCTATCTGTAGCAGATATAACCATTATATCAATTTCTTCCTAATTGTCAATCACTTTTGAGATTTTTTCTCTAAAATATCTTTTAATTTTCTAATTTTTAATCTTGAAATAGGACAACGATGATCTTCATAGAAAACAATTTCTAGATTTTTTCGATCAATCTCTCTAATATTGCCTATATTTACCAAAAATGACTTATGAGGAGAATAAAATCGCTGAGTATGTTTGTCCTTTTCCTGAATATCTGTCATAGTACCGTAAAACTCTTTGGCAAAATTCTTACCAATAATACGTAATTTATGAGAGACTCCTGTCGTTTCAATATACAAAATATCATGGTAAGGGATTTTTAAATCATTTCCCTTGTAATTGTAGTCAAAATAATCCACCACATCTTCATTTTCAAGTAACATACTCTTCGTGTAAAAGATATTTTGCTCAATTCTCTTCTTAAACATCTCATCGTTGATATCCTTATCAACAAAATCTAGGGCTGATACCTGGTATTTATAGGTTAGAGTCGCAAACTCTGATCGACTGGTGATAAAGACGATAATAGCGTAAGGATTGTAATGACGAATGAGCTGAGCCACTTCAAATCCCTTTTTCTCAATTCCATGAATATCAATATCTAGGAAATAAAGCTGATTTACTTCATCGTTTTCAATGTATTCTTCAAATTCACGGACTTTTCCCGTTGTCTTGTATGATATTGGAATATTCGATTCTTTCGAAATTTCATCCAATATTCTCTCTAGTCTCACTTGATGTTCAATAACATCTTCTAAAATTAAAACTTTCATTCAAATTCCCTCTTACATCTAATGATTTGTCTAAATGTACTGCCTTCCATCTCTGTTTCTAAAATAATATTGTTGTACTTATCTAGTAGTTCCTTCACATTATTTAATCCGACTCCGCGATTTCTTCCCTTAGTGGAGAATCCTAAGGCAAATAGATTTCCTGAAGGAGTCATCGTCATTTTACATGAATTCTGAATCACAATCACTGTTTCAGTTTCCATCTTAATAACTGCTACTTCCATCTGCTTTTTATAACTATCAGCCGATCCTTCGACAGCATTGTTCAATAAAACACTCATAATACGAACCAAATCCAATAGTTCAATTGGGAGCTTGGTAATCGTATCTTTTACTTCCAGTGTAAACTCTACACCATTATTTCGAGCATAGACAATGGACTGAGCAACCAAACTTCGTAAAGCTGAATCTTCTATGTTGTTCAAATCAAAGTAAGTGTACTTATCTGAACGCAGTTTGTGATTAGCTTTGACCAAAACTTCATTGTAAACTCTGTCAATTTCTTGTAAATCACCACTGTCAATTGCCATCTGCATGCTGACAAGCATTCCAGCATAGTCATGTCGAAAACCACGGATTTCATTATACAGTCCGACAATTTCGTCTGTATAGTTTTGTAAATGTTTCTGTTCAAATTTCTTCTGCTTCAAAGCAATCTCTTTTTCCATTTGTTCTTTATGCGAATTCATTGCAAAGAAGGTCAAAAGTAACGAGATAAAAACAATAGATGACAAAATACTTCCAAAACTATTCAAATGTTTAACCGTACTTACCATATCTGAAACGAAAGATACAATATGGAGCAGTAGTAAGGCAAAAAATACTTTTTTCAAGAAAGGATAGAGGTAGTCTTTGTCAAAATAGGCTAGTTCCAAATGGAAATAATGAATGATTTTTAAGACAACAAAATAGGTCAACACCGTTACAACGAAAAAGAATGGGGCATGATATTGTGAAACAAAATTGTCTCCTGTTATAGAAGAGAAAGTTACGGACAGAAAGTTATGAGTGCTCTCACATAAAAGAGATAGTAGTAAACTTAGGAATAGTCCTCTATCCCTCTCATACTGTTTAATCCATCGAAAATAGGAATATAGGCCCAAAGGAAATAAAAATCTTTCAATCACTATTTCATCTAAATATAGAAGATAAAAGGAAAGTTCAAGTACTGCTTCTACTAGTAATGTATAGAGACCAAAAAAATATAGTTCCTTTGATTTTATTTGACCTTTACAAATTAAACGGTAACTGTGACTAATAATTAAAAAATGACCAATAACTGTCCCAAATCCAAATAAATTCATTACTCTTTCCCCTTATTTTATTACTTTTTTCTTGGGAAAATAAAATCACGGAGGATTTTTGGAAGTCTCATTTCCCCACCTTTAATCTTTTGCAAGTCTTTTTCCTTCAAGGCTACAAACTGTTCCAATTTAACTGTGTTTTTCATAATAAAATCTCCTAAAATGTTTTTTCTTGTAAGCTAACTTACAAAAACCATTATACAAAATGGAATTTCGTTTTAGATAAAATTCTCTCAACTGTCATTTTTTTCTCCCAAAGTGTACTTTTTTAAGAAAAAAGCCGGGAAAATTCCCAGCTTTGCTATTATATTGATCCCAGCAGGATTCGAACCTGCGACCGTTCGCTTAGAAGGCGAATGCTCTATCCAGCTGAGCTATGAGACCTAACACAATTATTCTACCAAAAATTCAATTAAAAGTCAATTTATTTATGATAGGGTGATCCCTGCTGAATCGTAAAAGCGCGATAGATTTGTTCAACAAGAACTAGTCTCATTAACTGATGGGGCAAGGTTAGGCGACCAAAACTGACAGAAAGATTGGCTCTATTTTTTACAGCTGATGACAATCCTAAACTTCCCCCAATAATAAAGGTAAGAGTAGAAAATCCTTTTATAGAAGCTTCTTCTAACTGCTTACTAAATTCTTCTGAAGAGAACATTTTCCCTTCAATAGCTAATGCAATAACAAAATCACGGTCAGCAACTTTTGATAAAATTCTCTGACCTTCTATTTCTAAAATCTTTTGATTTTCTGATTCACTGGCCTTATCTGGTGTTTTTTCATCTGATAACTCAATCATTTCAAACTTAGCAAATCTAGAAATTCGTTTTGAATACTCTGCGATACCATCTTTTAAATACTTTTCTTTCAGTTTCCCAACTGTTACAACTTTAATTTTCATGACTCTATTCTAACATATTCTCTATTTTTTCACATCTTATTCACAAAATAAAAAATAGATTTCAATTAAGAAAATCACAGCTTCAAAAGAGTTATCCACAGTTTGTGTAAAACTTTTGTGTTTAAGTTATAATTAAGCTAGTCAGTTTATACTTTCAGTAATTCAAACATATGGAGGCAAATATGAAACATCTAAAAACATTTTACAAAAAATGGTTTCAATTATTAGTCGTTATCGTCATTAGCTTTTTTAGTGGAGCCTTGGGTAGTTTTTCAATAACTCAACTAACTCAAAAAAGTAGTGTAAACAACTCTAACAACAATAGTACTATTACACAAATTGCCTATAAGAACGAAAATTCAACAACACAGGCTGTTAACAAAGTAAAAGATGCTGTTGTTTCTGTTATTACTTATTCGGCAAACAGACAAAATAGCGTATTTGGCAATGATGATACTGACACAGATTCTCAGCGAATCTCTAGTGAAGGATCTGGAGTTATTTATAAAAAGAATGATAAAGAAGCTTACATCGTCACCAACAATCACGTTATAAATGGCGCCAGCAAAGTAGATATTCGATTGTCAGATGGGACTAAAGTACCTGGAGAAATTGTCGGAGCTGACACTTTCTCTGATATTGCTGTCGTCAAAATCTCTTCAGAAAAAGTGACAACAGTAGCTGAGTTTGGTGATTCTAGTAAGTTAACTGTAGGAGAAATTGCTATTGCCATCGGTAGCCCGTTAGGTTCTGAATATGCAAATACTGTTACTCAAGGTATCGTATCTAGTCTCAATAGAAATGTATCCTTAAAATCGGAAGATGGACAAGCTATTTCTACAAAAGCCATCCAAACTGATACTGCTATTAACCCAGGTAACTCTGGCGGCCCACTGATCAATATTCAAGGGCAGGTTATCGGAATTACCTCAAGTAAAATTGCTACAAATGGAGGAACATCTGTAGAAGGTCTTGGTTTCGCAATTCCTGCAAATGATGCTATCAATATTATTGAACAGTTAGAAAAAAACGGAAAAGTGACGCGTCCAGCTTTGGGAATCCAGATGGTTAATTTATCTAATGTGAGTACAAGCGACATCAGAAGACTCAATATTCCAAGTAATGTTACATCTGGTGTAGTTGTTCGTTCGATACAAAGTAATATGCCTGCCAATGGTCACCTTGAAAAATACGATGTAATTACAAAAGTAGATGACAAAGAGATTGCTTCATCAACAGACTTACAAAGTGCTCTTTACAATCATTCTATCGGAGACACCATTAAGATCACTTACTATCGCAACGGTAAAGAAGAAACTACATCTATTAAACTTGACAAGAGTTCAGGTGATTTAGAATCTTAATTGACATCTATGTAAAGAAAGCTTTACATAAGAGAAAAGATGTGTTAGTGTAGAATCATGGAAAAATTTGAAATGATTTCTATCACAGATATACAAAAAAATCCCTATCAACCCCGAAAAGAATTTGATAGAGAAAAACTAGATGAACTAGCACAGTCTATCAAAGAAAATGGGGTCATTCAACCGATTATTGTTCGTCAATCTCCTGTTATTGGTTATGAAATCCTTGCAGGAGAGAGACGCTATCGGGCTTCACTTTTAGCTGGTCTACGGTCTATCCCAGCTGTTGTTAAACAGATTTCAGACCAAGAGATGATGGTTCAGTCCATTATTGAAAATTTACAGAGAGAAAATTTAAACCCAATAGAAGAAGCACGCGCCTATGAATCTCTCGTAGAGAAAGGATTCACCCATGCTGAAATTGCAGATAAAATGGGCAAGTCTCGTCCATATATCAGCAACTCCATTCGTTTACTTTCCTTGCCAGAACAGATTCTCTCAGAAGTAGAAAATGGCAAACTATCACAAGCCCATGCGCGTTCCCTAGTTGGGTTAAATAAGGAACAACAAGACTATTTCTTTCAACGGATTATAGAAGAAGATATTTCTGTAAGGAAGTTAGAAGCTCTTCTGACAGAGAAAAAACAAAAGAAACAGCAAAAAACGAATCATTTCATACAAAATGAAGAAAAACAGTTAAGAAAACTACTCGGATTAGATGTAGAAATTAAACTATCTAAAAAAGACAGTGGAAAAATCATTATTTCTTTTTCAAATCAAGAAGAATATAGTAGAATTATCAACAGCCTGAAATAAGGCTGTTCTTTTATTTTTTTATCTCACAAGGTTATCCACTATGTTTTTCGATAAAAAGCTTAATAAATCAATAATTTCTTCTTTTATCCCCAACCTGTGGATAAAGTTTGGTAACATTGTGGATTATTTTTCACAGCTTGTGGAAAATTCTTGCTATCTATGGTAAAATATCTCTAGTATTAAACTTTTAAATAGTAAAGGAGGAGAAAAGATTGAAAGAAAAACAATTTTGGAATCGTATATTAGAATTTGCACAAGAAAGACTGACTCGATCCATGTATGATTTCTATGCTATTCAAGCTGAACTCATCAAGGTAGAGGAAAATGTTGCCACTATATTTCTACCTCGCTCTGAAATGGAAATGGTCTGGGAAAAACAACTAAAAGATATTATTGTAGTAGCTGGTTTTGAAATTTATGACGCTGAAATAACTCCCCACTATATTTTCACCAAACCTCAAGATACGACTAGCTCACAAGTTGAAGAAACTACAAATTTAACTCTTTATGACTATAGTCCAAAGTTAGTATCTATTCCTTATTCAGATACGGGATTAAAAGAAAAGTATACCTTTGATAACTTTATTCAAGGGGATGGAAATGTTTGGGCTGTATCAGCCGCTTTAGCTGTCTCTGAAGATTTGGCTCTGACCTATAACCCTCTTTTTATCTATGGAGGACCAGGCCTTGGTAAGACTCACTTATTAAACGCTATTGGAAATGAAATTCTAAAAAATATTCCAAATGCACGTGTCAAATACATACCTGCTGAAAGCTTTATTAATGACTTTCTTGATCACCTAAGACTTGGGGAAATGGAAAAATTTAAAAAAACCTATCGTAGTCTTGATCTTTTGTTAATCGATGATATCCAGTCACTCAGCGGAAAAAAAGTCGCAACTCAGGAAGAATTTTTCAATACCTTTAACGCCCTTCATGACAAGCAAAAACAGATTGTCCTAACCAGTGATCGTAGTCCAAAACATTTAGAAGGGCTCGAGGAGAGGCTTGTCACGCGCTTTAGTTGGGGATTGACACAAACTATCACACCCCCTGACTTTGAAACACGCATTGCCATTTTACAAAGTAAAACGGAACATTTAGGCTACAATTTCCAAAGTGATACTCTAGAATACCTAGCTGGGCAATTTGATTCAAATGTTCGAGATCTTGAGGGAGCCATAAACGACATCACTTTAATTGCCAGAGTAAAAAATATCAAGGATATCACTATTGATATTGCTGCAGAAGCTATTAGAGCTCGAAAACAAGATGTTAGCCAAATGCTCGTCATCCCAATTGACAAAATCCAAAATGAAGTTGGTAACTTCTATGGAGTTAGTGTCAAAGAAATGAAGGGAAGCAGACGCCTTCAAAACATTGTGTTAGCCCGTCAAGTAGCCATGTATTTATCTAGAGAACTAACAGATAATAGTCTTCCAAAAATTGGGAAGGAATTTGGTGGAAAAGATCATACAACAGTTATTCATGCCCATGCTAAAATTAAATCTTTGATTGATGAAGACGATAATTTACGCTTAGAAATTGAATCAATCAAAAAGAAAATCAAATAAGTTGTGGATAACTTTTACTTTATTATCTTTTTTATCCACATTTTTTAAACAAGCCAAAAAACTTGATATGACTTGTTTAAAGTCTGTTTTCCACAGATTTCACAGACTCTATTATTACTATTATCCTTCTAATACTAAAAATAAATAAAGGAGAATCCATGATTCATTTTTCAATTAATAAAAATTTATTTCTACAAGCCTTAAATACAACTAAAAGAGCTATTAGTTCTAAAAATGCCATTCCTATTTTATCAACTGTCAAAATTGACGTGACCAATGAAGGTGTTACTTTAATTGGTTCAAATGGTCAAATTTCAATTGAAAATTTTATTTCTCAAAAAAATGAAGATGCTGGTCTATTAATTACTTCTTTAGGTTCGATCCTTCTTGAAGCTTCTTTCTTTATCAATGTGGTATCTAGCCTACCTGATGTAACTCTTGATTTTAAAGAAATTGAACAAAATCAAATTGTTTTAACCAGCGGCAAATCAGAAATTACCTTAAAAGGAAAAGATAGTGAACAGTATCCACGAATCCAAGAAATTTCAGCAAGCACTCCTTTGGTTCTTGAAACAAAATTGCTCAAGAAAATTATCAATGAAACAGCTTTTGCTGCAAGTACACAAGAAAGTCGTCCAATTTTAACAGGTGTTCATTTTGTATTGAGTCAGCATAAGGAGCTAAAAACAGTGGCAACAGACTCTCATCGTCTAAGCCAGAAAAAATTAATGCTTGAGAAAAATAGTGATGATTTTGATGTCGTGATTCCTAGCCGTTCTCTACGCGAATTTTCAGTGGTATTTACAGATGATATCGAAACTGTAGAGATTTTCTTTGCCAATAACCAAATCCTCTTTAGAAGCGAAAATATTAGCTTCTATACTCGTCTCCTAGAAGGAAACTATCCTGATACAGATCGCTTGATTCCAACAGACTTTAACACTACTATTACTTTTGATGTGGTAAACTTACGCCAGTCAATGGAGCGTGCTCGTCTTTTATCAAGTGCGACTCAAAATGGTACTGTGAAACTTGAAATTAAAGGTGGTATTGTTAGCGCCCATGTTCACTCTCCAGAAGTTGGTAAAGTAAACGAAGAAATCGATACTGATCAGGTTACTGGTGAAGATTTGACCATTAGTTTCAACCCAACTTACTTAATTGATTCTCTTAAAGCTTTAAATAGCGAAAAGGTTACCATTAGCTTTATCTCAGCTGTTCGTCCATTTACTCTTGTGCCAGCAGATACTGACGAAGACTTCATGCAGCTCATTACACCAGTTCGTACAAATTAAGTGAAAGAGGTTGAGCTTAGCTCGCCTCTTTTATGATATAATCGAAAAAGAAAAGGAGAATAGTATGTATCAAGTTGGAAATTTTGTTGAAATGAAAAAACCACATGCTTGCACCATCAAGTCAACAGGAAAAAAAGCTAATCGTTGGGAAATTACACGTGTAGGAGCAGATATCAAAATCAAATGCAGTAATTGTGACCATGTTGTCATGATGGGACGCTATGATTTTGATCGAAAAATGAATAAAATTATTGACTGAGAACCCTTAGTTAGAGGGTTAGCAAGTTTTCCCTTTTTGTGTTATAATATTAGGGATTGAAATGAAAACGGAGAATGAGAAATATGGCTTTGACAGCAGGTATCGTTGGTTTGCCAAACGTTGGTAAATCAACACTATTTAATGCAATTACAAAAGCAGGAGCAGAGGCAGCAAACTACCCATTTGCGACGATTGATCCAAACGTTGGAATGGTTGAAGTTCCAGATGAACGCCTACAAAAACTAACTGAAATGATTACTCCTAAAAAGACAGTGCCAACAACATTTGAATTTACAGATATTGCAGGGATTGTAAAAGGAGCTTCAAAAGGAGAAGGGCTAGGGAATAAATTCTTGGCCAATATTCGTGAAGTAGATGCGATTGTTCACGTAGTTCGTGCTTTTGATGATGAAAATGTGATGCGCGAGCAAGGACGTGAAGACGCCTTTGTAGATCCACTTGCCGATATTGACACCATTAACCTAGAATTGATTCTTGCTGACTTAGAATCGGTGAACAAACGATATGCGCGTGTAGAAAAGATGGCACGTACGCAAAAAGATAAAGAATCAGTAGCTGAGTTTAATGTTCTTCAAAAGATTAAACCAGTCCTTGAAGATGGGAAATCAGCTCGAACTATTGAATTTACAGATGAGGAACAAAAGGTTGTAAAAGGTCTTTTCCTTTTGACGACTAAACCAGTGCTCTATGTTGCTAATGTTGACGAGGATGTGGTTTCAGAACCTGACTCTATCAACTATGTCAAACAAATTCGTGAATTTGCAGCGACAGAAAATGCTGAAGTAGTCGTCATTTCTGCGCGTGCTGAGGAAGAAATTTCTGAATTGGACGATGAAGATAAAAAAGAGTTTCTTGAAGCCATTGGTTTGACAGAATCAGGTGTAGATAAGTTGACGCGTGCAGCTTACCACTTGCTTGGATTGGGAACTTACTTCACAGCTGGTGAAAAAGAAGTTCGCGCTTGGACTTTCAAACGTAGTATGAAGGCTCCTCAAGCAGCTGGGATTATCCACTCAGACTTTGAAAAAGGATTTATTCGTGCAGTAACCATGTCATATGAGGATTTAGTGAAATACGGATCTGAAAAGGCCGTAAAAGAAGCTGGACGCTTGCGTGAAGAAGGAAAAGAATATATCGTTCAAGATGGCGATATCATGGAATTCCGCTTTAATGTCTAAAAAATTAATAAATGGTGTCAATTAGGTTGGAAAAAAATTCCAACCCTTTTGGCTTTTGAAAGGAAAAATAAATGACCAAATTACTTGTAGGCTTGGGAAATCCAGGGGATAAATATTTTGAAACAAAACACAATGTTGGTTTCATGTTGATTGACCAACTAGCGAAAAAACAAAATGTCACTTTTACACACGATAAGATATTTCAAGCAGACCTAGCATCCTTTTTCTTCAATGGAGAAAAAATTTATCTGGTTAAACCAACGACCTTTATGAATGAAAGTGGAAAAGCAGTTCATGCTTTATTGACTTACTATGGTTTGGATATTGAAGATTTACTTATCATTTACGATGACCTTGACATGGAAGTTGGAAAGATTCGTTTAAGAGCAAAGGGCTCAGCAGGTGGTCACAATGGTATTAAGTCTATTATTCAACATATTGGAACTCAGGTCTTTAACCGTGTTAAGATTGGAATTGGGAGACCTAAAAATGGTATGTCAGTTGTTCACCATGTTTTGAGTACCTTTGACAGGGATGATTATATCGGTATTTTACAGTCTATTGACAAGGTTGACGATTCTGTAAACTACTATTTACAAGAGAAAAATTTTGAGAAAACAATGCAGAGGTATAATGGATAAATGGTGACCTTATTAGATTTATTCTCAGAAAATGATCAGATAAAAAAATGGAATCAAAATCTGACAGATAAGAAAAGACAATTAATGTTAGGTTTGTCAACTTCTACAAAAGCTTTAGCAATAGCTAGTAGTTTGAGACAGGAAGATAAGATTGTGTTATTGACGTCAACTTATGGAGAAGCAGAAGGACTTGTTAGTGATCTTATCTCTATCTTGGGTGAGGAACTTGTTTATCCGTTTTTGGTAGATGACTCCCCTATGGTAGAATTTTTGATGTCTTCACAAGAAAAAATCATTTCACGGGTTGAAGCCTTGCGTTTTTTGACTGATTCATCTAAGAAAGGGATTTTAGTTTGTAATATCGCAGCAAGTCGATTGATTTTACCGTCTCCAAATGTATTCAAAGATAGTATTGTAAAAATCTCAATCGGTGAAGAATATGATCAACACGCGATTATCCATCAGTTAAAGGAAATTGGCTATCGAAAAGTTACACAAGTACAAACTCAGGGCGAATTTAGTCTGCGAGGAGATATTTTAGATATTTTTGAAATATCCCAGTTAGAACCTTGCCGAATTGAGTTTTTTGGTGATGAAATTGATGGTATCAGGTCATTTGAAGTAGAAACACAATTATCGAAAGAAAATCAGACAGAACTCACAATCTTTCCAGCTAGCGATATGCTTTTGAGAGAAAAGGATTATCAAAGAGGTCAGTCAGCTTTAGAAAAACAAATTTCAAAGACTTTATCACCTATTTTGAAATCCTACCTAGAAGAAATTCTTTCAAGTTTTCACCAAAAACAAAGCCATGCAGATTCTCGGAAGTTTTTATCTTTGTGCTATGATAAGATATGGACTGTTTTTGATTATATTGAAAAAGATACTCCAATATTCTTTGATGATTATCAAAAATTGATGAATCAGTATGAAGTCTTTGAAAGAGAATTAGCGCAGTACTTTACAGAAGAATTACAGAATAGTAAAGCATTTTCTGATATGCAGTATTTTGCTGATATTGAACAAATCTATAAAAAACAAAGTCCGGTGACCTTTTTCTCTAATCTTCAAAAGGGACTAGGAAATCTCAAGTTTGACCAGATTTATCAATTTAATCAATATCCTATGCAGGAGTTTTTCAATCAGTTTTCTTTTCTAAAAGAAGAAATTGAACGATACAAAAAAATGGATTACACTATTATCCTGCAATCTAGCAATTCAATGGGAAGTAAGGCATTGGAGGATATGTTAGAGGAATATCAGATTAAATTGGATTTCAGAGATAAGTCAAGAATCTGTCAACAATCTGTAAACTTAATTGAGGGTAACCTAAGACATGGTTTTCATTTTGTAGATGAAAAAATTCTGGTGATTACTGAACATGAGATTTTTCAAAAGAAATTAAAACGTCGTTTTCGAAGACAACATGTTTCGAATGCAGAGAGATTAAAAGATTACAATGAACTTGAAAAAGGGGATTACGTTGTTCACCATATTCATGGGATTGGTCAATATCTAGGAATTGAAACCATTGAAATTAAGGGGATTCACCGTGATTATGTCAGTGTCCAGTATCAAAATGGGGATCAAATCTCCATACCAGTGGAACAGATTCATCTACTGTCCAAATATATTTCAAGTGATGGGAAAGCTCCTAAACTCAATAAATTAAATGACGGTCATTTTAAAAAGGCCAAGCAAAAAGTTAAGAACCAGGTAGAGGATATAGCTGATGATTTAGTCAAACTCTATTCTGAACGCAGTCAGTTGAAGGGTTTTGCTTTCTCAGCTGATGATGAGGATCAACATGCTTTTGATGATGCCTTCCCTTATGTTGAAACGGATGATCAACTTCGTAGTGTTGAGGAAATCAAGAGAGATATGCAGAATTCTAATCCAATGGATCGACTTTTAGTTGGGGATGTTGGTTTTGGAAAGACTGAAGTTGCTATGCGTGCAGCCTTTAAGGCAGTCAATGATCACAAACAGGTTGTCGTTCTAGTTCCGACGACGGTTTTAGCGCAACAGCACTATACGAATTTTAAGGAACGATTCCAAAATTTTGCAGTTAATATTGATGTATTGAGTCGATTTAGAAGTAAAAAAGAGCAGACTGAAACACTTGAAAAATTGAAAAAGGGTCAAGTTGATATTTTGATTGGAACACATCGTGTTTTGTCAAAGGATGTTGTGTTTTCAGATTTGGGCTTGATGATTATTGATGAGGAACAGCGATTTGGTGTCAAGCATAAGGAAATGTTGAAAGAGTTAAAAAAACAAGTGGATGTCCTAACCTTGACCGCTACGCCAATTCCTCGTACCCTCCATATGTCTATGTTGGGAATCAGAGATTTGTCTGTCATTGAAACTCCGCCGACTAATCGCTATCCTGTTCAGACCTATGTTTTGGAAAAAAATGATAGTGTCATTCGTGATGCTGTTTTGCGTGAAATGGAGCGTGGAGGTCAAGTTTACTACCTTTACAACAAAGTTGACACGATTGACCAGAAGGTTTCAGAATTACAGGAGTTGATTCCAGAGGCTTCGATCGGTTATGTTCATGGTCGAATGAGTGAAATCCAGTTGGAAAATACTCTATTAGACTTTATTGAGGGACAATACGATATTTTAGTAACGACTACCATTATTGAGACTGGGGTGGACATTCCAAATGCTAATACTTTATTTATTGAAAATGCGGACCATATGGGTTTGTCAACCTTGTATCAGTTAAGAGGAAGAGTTGGTCGTAGTAATCGTATTGCTTATGCCTATCTCATGTATCGTCCAGAAAAATTAATCAGTGAAGTCTCTGAAAAGAGATTAGAAGCGATAAAAGGATTTACAGAATTGGGCTCAGGATTTAAGATTGCTATGCGAGATCTTTCTATTCGTGGAGCAGGAAACCTCTTAGGAAAATCCCAGTCTGGTTTCATTGATTCTGTTGGTTTTGAATTGTATTCGCAGTTATTGGAGGAAGCTATTGCTAAACGAAACGGTAATGCTAACACTAACACAAGAACCAAAGGGAATGCTGAGTTGATTTTGCAAATTGATGCCTATCTTCCTGAGACTTATATTTCAGACCAACGACATAAGATTGAAATTTACAAGAAAATTCGTCAAATTGACAACCGTGTCAATTATGAAGAGTTACAAGAGGAGTTGATAGACCGTTTTGGAGAATACCCAGATGTGGTTGCTTATCTTTTAGAGATTGGTTTGGTCAAGTCATATTTGGACAAGGTCTTTGTTCAACGTGTGGAAAGAAAAGATAATAAAATTACAGTTCAATTTGAAAAAGTCACTCAACGACTGTTTTTGGCTCAAGATTATTTTAAAGCTTTATCGGCAACAAACTTAAAAGTAGCTATAGCTGAGAATAAGGGATTAATGGAGCTTGTATTTGATGTCCAAAATAAGAAAGATTATGAAATTTTAGAAGGTCTGCGGATTTTTGGAGAAAGTTTATTAGGGATAAAAGAGTCGAAAGAAGGCAATTCTCTTTGACATTTTTCTTCTATAAAATAGATAAAAATGGTACAATAATAAGTTGAGGTAATAAGGATGAGATTAGACAAATATTTAAAAGTATCGCGAATTATCAAGCGTCGTACAGTCGCAAAGGAAGTAGCAGATAAAGGTAGAATCAAGGTGAATGGAATCTTGGCCAAAAGTTCAACGGACTTGAAAGTTAATGACCAAGTTGAAATTCGTTTTGGAAATAAATTGTTACTTGTAAAAGTACTGGAGATGAAAGATAGTACAAAAAAAGAAGATGCAGCAGGCATGTATGAAATTATCAGTGAAACACGGGTAGAAGAAAATGTCTAAAAATATCGTACAATTGAATAATTCTTTTATTCAAAATGAATATCAACGTCGTCGCTACCTGATGAAAGAACGACAAAAACGGAATCGTTTTATGGGGTGGGTATTGATTTTGATTATGCTATTATTTATCTTGCCAACTTTTAATTTAGCGCAGAGCTATCAACAATTACTTCAAAGACGTCAGCAATTAGCAGACTTGCAAACTCAGTATCAAACCTTGAGTGATGAAAAGGATAAGGAGACAGCATTTGCTACCAAGTTGAAAGATGAGGATTATGCTGCCAAATATACACGAGCGAAGTACTATTATTCTAAGTCGAGGGAAATAGTTTATACGATTCCTGACTTGCTTCAAAGGTGATAAAATGGAAAATTTATTAGACGTAATTGAGCAATTTTTGAGTCTATCGGATGAAAAGCTGGAAGAATTGACTGATAAAAATCAATTATTGCGTTTACAAGAAGAAAAGGAAAGGAAGAATGCGTAAATTCTTAATTATTTTGTTGCTACCAAGTTTTTTGACCATTTCAAAAGTCGTTAGCACAGAAAAAGAAGTCGTCTATACTTCGAAAGAAATTTATTACCTTTCACAATCTGACTTTGGTATTTATTTTAGAGAAAAGCTAAGTTCTCCTATGGTTTATGGAGAAGTTCCTGTTTATGCAAATGAAGATTTAGTAGTGGAATCTGGAAAATTGACTCCCAAAACAAGTTTTCAAATAACTGAGTGGCGCTTAAATAAACAAGGGATTCCGGTATTTAAGCTATCAAATCATCAATTCATAGCTGCGGACAAACGATTTTTATATGATCAGTCAGAGGTAACTCCAATAATAAAAAAAGTATGGTTAGAATCTGATTTTAAACTGTACAATAGTCCTTATGATTTAAAAGAAGTGAAATCATCCTTATCAGCTTATTCACAAGTATCAATCGACAAGACCATATTTGTAGAAGGAAGAGAATTTCTACATATTGATCAGGTTGGATGGGTAGCTAAAGAATCAACTTCTGAAGAAGATAATCGGATGAGTAAGGTCCAAGAAATGTTATCGGAAAAATATCAGAAGGATTCATTCTCTATTTATGTTAAGCAACTGACTACTGGAAAAGAAGCTGATATCAATCAAGATGAAAAGATGTATGCAGCTAGTGTTTTGAAACTCCCTTATCTCTATTATGCGCAAGAAAAAATAAATGAGGGTCTTTATCAGTTAGATACGACTGTAAAATACGTATCTGAAGTCAATGATTTTCCAGGTTCTTATAAACCAGAGGGAAGTGGTAGTCTTCCTAAAAAAGAGGATAATAAAGAGTATTCTCTCAAGGACTTAATCACAAAAGTATCAAAAGAATCGGATAATGTAGCTCATAACATATTGGGATATTACATTTCAAACCAATCTGATGCCACATTTAAATCCAAGATGTCTGCTATTATGGGAGATGATTGGGATCCAAAAGAAAAATTGATTTCTTCTAAAATGGCTGGAAAAGTCATGGAAGCTATTTATAATCAAAATGGATTTGTATTGGAGTCTTTGACTAAAACAGATTTTGATAATCAGCGCATTGCCAAAGGTGTTTCTGTGAAGGTAGCTCATAAAATTGGGGATGCGGATGAATTTAAGCATGATACGGGTGTCGTCTATGCAGATTCTCCATTTGTGCTTTCTATTTTTACTAAAGATTCTGATTACGATACGATTTCCAAGATAGCCAAGGATGTTTATGAGGTTCTAAAATGAGAGAACAAGATTTTTTAAATCATTTTCTCAAGAGAGGATATTTTAAAAAGCATACTAAGGTGGTGCTAGCTCTTTCTGGTGGATTAGATTCTATGTTTCTATTTAAGGTATTGTCTACTTATCAAAAAGAGTTAGAGATTGAATTGATTCTGGCTCATGTGAATCATAAGCAGAGAATTGAATCAGATTGGGAAGAACAGGAATTAAGGAAGTTGGCTGCTGAATCTGGATTTCCTATTTATGTCAGCAATTTTTCAGGAGAATTTTCAGAAGCGCGTGCACGAAATTTTCGCTATGATTTTTTTCAAGAGGTCATGAAAAAGACAGGTGCGACAGCCTTAGTCACTGCCCACCATGCGGATGACCAGGTGGAAACGATTTTGATGCGCTTGATTCGAGGTACTCGCTTGCGCTATCTATCAGGAATTAAGGAGAAGCAAGTAGTCGGAGAGATAGAACTTATTCGGCCCTTCTTGCATTTCCAGAAAAAAGACTTTCCACCAATTTTTCACTTTGAAGATACATCAAATAAGAAAAATCATTATTTTCGAAATCGTATTCGAAATTCTTATTTACCAGAATTGGAAAAAGAAAATCCTCGATTTAGAGATGCAATCTTAAGCATCGGCAATGAAATTTTAGATTATGACCTAGCTATAGCTGAATTATCTAATAATATTGATGTGGAAAATTTACAGCAGTTATTTTCTTATTCTGAGTCTACACAAAGAGTTTTACTTCAAACTTATCTGAATCGTTTTCCAGATTTGAATCTTACAAAAGTGCAGTTTGCTGAAGTTCGGCAGATTTTAAAATCTAAAAGCCAGTATCGTCATCCACTTAAAAATGGCTATGAATTGATAAAAGAGTACCAACAGTTTCAGATTTGTAAAATCAGTCCGCAGGCTGATGAAAAGGAAGATGAACTTGTGTTACACTATCAAAATCAGGTAGCTTATCAAGGATATTTATTTTCTTTTGGACTTCCATTAGAAGGTGAATCAATTCAACAAATACCTGTTTCACGTGAAACATCCATACACATTCGTCATCGAAAAACAGGAGATGTTTTGATTCAAAATGGGCATAGAAAAAAACTCAGACGTCTCTTTATTGATTTGAAAATCCCTATGGAAAAGCGAAAATCTGCTCTGATTATTGAGCAATTTGGTGAAATTGTCTCAATTTTGGGAATTGCGACCAGTAATTTGAGTAAAAACACGAAAAATGATATAATGAACACTGTACTTTATATAGAAAAAATAGATAGGTAAAAAAATGTTAGAAAACGATATTAAAAAAATTCTCGTTTCACACGATGAAATTACAGAAGCTGCTAAAAAATTAGGTGCTCAACTCACTAAAGACTATGCAGGAAAAAATCCAATCTTGGTTGGGATTTTAAAAGGATCTATTCCTTTTATGGCTGAATTGGTCAAACATATTGATACACATATTGAAATGGACTTCATGATGGTTTCTAGCTACCATGGTGGAACAGCAAGTAGTGGTGTTATCAATATTAAACAAGATGTGACTCAAGATATCAAAGGAAGACATGTTCTATTTGTAGAAGATATCATTGATACAGGTCAAACTTTGAAGAATTTGCGAGATATGTTTATTGCAAGAGAAGCAGCTTCTGTTAAGATTGCAACCTTGTTGGATAAACCAGAAGGACGTGTTGTAGAAATTGAGGCAGACTATACCTGCTTTACTATCCCAAATGAGTTTGTAGTAGGTTATGGTTTAGACTACAAAGAAAATTATCGTAATCTTCCTTATGTTGGAGTATTGAAAGAAGAAGTGTATTCAAATTAGAAAGAATAATTTTTAATGAAAAAACAAAATAATGGTTTAATTAAAAATCCATTTCTATGGTTATTACTTATTTTTTTCCTAGTTACAGCTTACCAGTATTTTAGTACAGGTAGTGTTGCAGGGAAAAGTGAGCAAATTAATTATACAGAATTGGTAAAAGAAATTACCGATGACAATGTAAAAGAATTAACCTACCAACCAAATGGCAGTGTTATCGAAGTTTCGGGTGTTTATAAAAATCCTAAAACAAGTAGAGAAGAAACAGGCATTCAGTTTTTCACGCCATCTGTTACTAAGGTAGAGAAATTTACCAGCACTATTCTTCCTGCAGATACTACCGTATCAGAATTGCAAAAACTTGCTACTGACCATAAAGCAGAAGTAACTGTTAAGCATGAAAGTTCAAGTGGTATGTGGATTAATCTACTCGTATCCATTGTGCCATTTGGAATTCTATTCTTCTTCCTATTCTCTATGATGGGAAATATGGGAGGAGGAAATGGCCGTAATCCAATGAGTTTTGGACGTAGTAAGGCTAAAGCTGCAAATAAAGAAGATATTAAAGTAAGATTTTCAGATGTTGCTGGAGCTGAGGAAGAAAAACAAGAACTAGTTGAAGTTGTTGAATTCTTAAAAGATCCAAAACGATTTACAAAACTTGGGGCTCGTATTCCAGCAGGTGTCCTTCTGGAGGGACCTCCGGGAACAGGTAAAACTTTGCTTGCTAAAGCAGTCGCCGGAGAAGCAGGTGTTCCATTCTTGAGTATCTCAGGTTCTGATTTTGTAGAAATGTTTGTCGGAGTTGGAGCTAGTCGTGTTCGTTCTCTTTTTGAAGATGCCAAAAAAGCAGCGCCAGCTATCATCTTTATCGATGAAATTGATGCTGTTGGTCGCCAACGTGGTGTCGGCCTCGGTGGAGGAAATGATGAACGTGAGCAAACCTTGAACCAACTCTTGATTGAGATGGATGGTTTTGAGGGAAATGAAGGGATTATCGTCATTGCTGCGACAAACCGTTCAGATGTACTAGACCCGGCCCTTTTACGTCCAGGACGTTTTGATAGAAAAGTATTGGTTGGTCGCCCTGATGTTAAAGGTCGTGAAGCAATCTTGAAAGTTCATGCTAAGAACAAGCCTTTAGCAGAAGATGTTGATTTGAAATTAGTGGCTCAACAAACTCCAGGCTTTGTTGGTGCTGATTTAGAGAATGTCTTGAATGAAGCAGCCTTGGTTGCTGCTCGTCGCAATAAATCGATAATTGATGCTTCAGATATTGATGAAGCAGAAGATAGAGTGATTGCTGGACCTTCTAAGAAAGATAAGACAGTTTCACAAAAAGAACGTGAATTGGTTGCCTACCATGAGGCAGGACATACCATTGTTGGCCTAGTCTTATCGAATGCCCGCGTTGTTCATAAGGTTACAATTGTACCAAGAGGTCGTGCAGGGGGTTACATGATTGCACTTCCTAAAGAAGATCAAATGCTTCTATCTAAAGAAGATATGAAAGAGCAATTGGCTGGCTTAATGGGTGGACGTGTAGCTGAAGAAATTATCTTTAATGTCCAAACTACAGGAGCTTCAAACGACTTTGAACAGGCGACACAAATGGCGCGTGCAATGGTTACAGAGTACGGTATGAGTGAAAAACTTGGCCCAGTACAATATGAAGGAAATCATGCTATGTTTGGTGCACAGAGTCCTCAAAAATCAATTTCAGAACAAACAGCTTATGAAATTGACGAAGAGGTTCGTTTATTATTGAATGAAGCACGAAATAAAGCTGCTGAAATTATTCAGTCAAATCGTGAAACTCACAAGTTGATTGCAGAAGCACTATTGAAATACGAAACATTGGATAGTACACAAATTAAATCTCTCTATGAAACAGGAAAGATGCCTGAAGCAGTAGAAGAGGAATCTCATGCATTATCTTATGATGAAGTAAAGTCAAAAATGAATGATGAAAAATAACCCAAAGAGAGGCAAGACCTCTCTTTTTTGTGCAGTTGAGGAGCTAAAGGGTGCAGAATGGATGAAATGTACCAAAAGTGTTTCTAATCTGTTAGACTGTATCTAGAAAGGGGAAAATTATGATTAAAGAATTATATGAAGAAGTCCAAGGGACTGTGTATAAGTGTAGAAATGAATATTACCTTCATTTATGGGAATTGTCGGATTGGGACCAAGAGGGAATGATATGTCTATATGAATTGATTAGTAAAGAAGAAGGATTAGTAGAAGATATCTCTCGTTTAAGGAAATATTTTAAGACTAAGTTTCGGAATCGAATTCTAGACTATATCCGTAAACAAGAAAGCTACAAACGAAGATATAATAAAGAACCATATGAAGAAGTAGGTGAGATTAGTCATCGTATAAGTGAGGGAGGTCTGTGGATAGATGACTATTATCTCTTTTATGAAACACTAAGAGATTATAGAAACAAACAAAGTAAAGAGAAACAAGAAGAGCTAGAACGCATTTTAAGAAATGAACGATTCCGAGGGCGTCAAAGAGTGTTAAGAGACTTACGTATTGTGTTTAAAGAATTTGATATCCGTACTTGGTAAGAAGATATGCAAAAAAAAGGTAAATTCCCAAACTAAGTTCCACCGCTAATCCAAGTGGAAGTTAGTCTGATAAAAATTGTAAAAACCAGTGGAATTCCGTGTCAGGGTAAGTTCCACTGGTTTGAATCATGCTTGATTTCATCGCTTTTGCAGCCAAAATGAATCGAAAAAAAGAGCGCACAAAATCCCCTCATCTGAAAGCGTTTCAGATTAAGTTCCGCTATGGTGGAAGTTAGTGTGAGACGTTTGAATGGGGTTTTAGGTTAGTATTTAGATTTTATGTTGGAGTAATGTAGAAGACTGGCAGACATCTTCTGCAGGTATTTTAGAAATGCCGAGAAGCTTAGGAATTTCTTCTCCGTAAGTAAAGGCAAAGAGTTCATAGGCTGACTTTCCATTCAAAGCAGCGCGTTTGACACTGTTGACATGCGAACAGACGAGATTAATATCCTCTTGAGTTAAATCGTCAAAAGAAGTTCCTTTAGGTAGAATGTCGCGAATCAGCGTGTGATTTTTCTCAATTCTCCCTTTCTGGTCAGAGCGATTAGGATCACAAAAGAAGAGTTTACTCTCTCCTCGTACATCCATTTCGATGTCATCAACCCTTGCAAACTCTCCACCATTATCTGTCAGGATGACAGGAAAGAGTTGGAAGAAATCTTTGTCCGCTTGGTGAAAAGTGTTCTTGATGTCATAGAGGTGTTTGGTAACCTCAAGGGCAGTTTTATTATCCAGAAGTCTAGCGAAGATAAAGTTACAGAAAGATAGATTGAAGGTGAGTAGGACTTTACCTCCCATTCTACCCATAACTGTATCCATTTCTAGCCAAGAGTCTAGTTTATTAAGGGCTAAATAGCTTTGGAAATCCTCATAGGAACGGCCTTTTTTAGCTTCTTTAGGGATAGAAGGTAGCTTACTTTTTCTTCTTTCTTTGAATTTAACGGCTCTGGCTAGATCAATAGGAGCGATAGACAGGTAACCTTTTCGGATGTGTCGATAGACGGTTGAGGAGCTGACATCAAGATTATGAGTTTTGAGGATATGATAGATGTGTTGTCCCTTTTTAACCCCATCAGAAATAACTTTGTCCATGTCCCAGAAGGTCTTGGAATTGAGGGGAGTTCCTTCACGAGATTCAACAAGAGTTTGTTCGTATTGTTTTTTAGCTTGTTTAGCGAGGTAGAAAATCTTCTTATAGCCACAGTTTTGTCTTCTTTTAGGGCAGCCGTTACAGACAAAGGGAGCTTTGTCGAGTAGAGGGCAAGGAAGGTTATGGCATGTAGACTCTCGGACTTGTCTGTTTCGTTTGACTTCTTTGGAAACAGTAGTTGGGTCTTTTAGAATAAGTTGCCCAATAGCTTTGAAGGTTTCACCGCGCTCTAAGCCCAATTGGATATCATTACGGTCTGAAAGGGTAAGATGTTTATGTTTTGTCATAGTAGATCTCATTTCTAACTCAAACGTCTCACACTTAATTCCACCATAAAAATCCGTTTTAGACTAATTTCCACTTCGGTTAGGCAAGTGGAAGTTACTTTGAGAAGTTAGCGAATAATTATAAAAAACAAAAAAATGTGATTATTCTATTGACAAGACATAAAAAAAAGTTTAGAATTAAAGAAAAAAAGGAAGGAGTTAAGATCATGAAAAAAGTGAATAAAGCAGAATCAGTCTTCAAGAAAGATGCTGTAGCCGCTCTTGGTGATGGTTGGTGTTGTTGGTGCTGGTGTGCCTAAAAAAAGTAAAGGAGATTTGTTTTGTGCAAATCTCCTTTATTACGTTATTGAAATATACATACTAAAAAGGATATAAAATGAAACAAATCAAATATACTGTTAACCCTTATGTAACTATAAGAAAAGCTGGCCTAAAAAAATATTTAATTAAACAAGGAATTATTAGTTCAAAGTCCTTTATTCTGGAAACTGATGATTTAATTGATGCTGACATTAAATTATTAAATCAAATTGCAATTGGAGAGTCTGTAGAAATTGATACAAATAATGGGTATTCAAGCAAGTTGGTAGAATTTTTAATGGAAGAGTCCATTTTAATAGAAGAACATCTGTCAGATTCGGAAAAATATTATCAATTAATTAATTCAGGAAAAGATAACAAACTATTGAAGGGAAAGAGTGTTGGATTGCTTTGCCACAACAAATTTGCTAATCAGCAAGTCAAAGAAAACCTTAAAGAGGCATTTATACAAGTTAAAGATTTAACATTAGATGACTTAAATGGAGATTTTAAATCAATTAGTTTTGTTTTAGTTATTTCAGATCATTTCGATTCATTAACCTTCCATCAAATTAATAATATTCTAGTTAAGAAAAAAATACCTTTCATGATTAATTTTCTAGATGGTAATACAACATTTATTTCCCCAATTTTTATTGGTCAGGAAACAGTTTGTTATAACGAAATGGAAGTACAACTTGAAGCAGCACTTTTTTATAAAGATAGTTACTTAGCTTATAAAAACGACACAGAGGGGCATTACCAGATTCCAAACTTTTTATTAGGCCAACTGATCTTCTACTCAATACATTTTACTATAGACTATTTAATTACAAATCGATTAAAAACAAAAAACAGGGCACTTTTATTTGATTTAGAAAGTTTACGCTATGATATTGTTGATATTCTACCAGAACCATATTGTTTAGGTTGTCGAAATGAAAATAAAAAAGCTCATGACTTTTTATAGGAGATTAGTATGGAATTTAAAGATAGCAAATTAAATTTGGAAGAAACTTTAATACCCTACCCAGATTCATTTGACTTACAAAAGAATAATGAAACTCAGTATTTTTTACGTTTAGGAAATGCCTATCAATTTGAGAAACAGATTCTACTTTCAAGAAGTTCTAAATCAGACTATGATTCCCTCGAAATGATAGCCCAGAATTTAGCTGAGACCATTGATTGGTATCATTCTACTGTTTATAGTTTGCAAAAAGATATTCTTAGTGACAATGAAGAAATATTGAAGAAAAATAATGAACTAGCATCTGGAAATCTTTTCGATATTCTACATAAAAACTTTGAAATGGCAAAAGAGATGCTATTAGCTTGTGATATTATTTTATTAAAAAACGGTATTGTTTATCGCTATTTACTTAAGGAAAATTTATTTTTGAAAATTTATAGCTACGATTCAAATGAAATCCAAAAACTTCATCCTGAACAAGCTTACTTGGATTCCCTACAAGAAATGATTTGTATCCTTGTTAACCCAAAGCGTCTTGCAGTAGCTTGTGGTGAAAAATCTTATCAGAAATCATTGCTTTTAGCTGGTCAACTTTCGTTTTTACTACAAAGCTTATTATCCTCAATTCCAGAGAATACTTTAAAAATGAGAGCAATTCAACAATTTTATGATTTGAATTGGTTGAATATAATAGGTTACGAAGATTCTGATCGCATTTTATCACATATCTTTGAGATACATCAGTGATTATCTAATGGGAGGCTAGAGATGAAAGATTCAATTATTGAAATCCATAAACATTTTGAAAATGTAGACTTGAAAACACTGACGGCAGCCAAAAATAAGCAAGCTCCAGATACGGAGAAGATATTCTCGTCGTCGTTAAAAAGAATTCCATTACGCATAGATTTAAACCTTACTAATACAGATAATCTATATAACATTTTGGAAAAGAGAGAGTCAAAAAGAGACTACGCCAAGAATGAAATTTCATTTGAGAAATTGAGTAACTTACTTTATTATTCGTATGGTATTAAGAAATATCGCGAATATGCATACAACAAAAAGCACTATCCTGTGCCATTTTCTCCAGCGGCAGGAGGTTTAAATCCATTTAATCTTTATCTATATGTAAAGAAAGTCGCAGAGTTAGAGGATGGACTTTACTACTACTCACCAAGTGAAAATTGTTTGGTCGAGCTGTATGTCGGTTCTACAGAAATTGATTTGTTTAGTAACTATTCTACAGAATTCCCTATATATGCAAATATAAATATCTTTGTAGTCACAGATATTAACCGCTTCCTTTGGAAGTATGGAGAAAGAGGCTATAGATTTTCAAATATTGACTGTGGTATCCTTTCACAGAATATATCACTGTTATCAACATATCTTGGGTTAGGTTCTTGTATGATAGCTGCTTTTGTTGACGATGCAGTTTCGAAAAATCTTAACTTAGATCAGACGGAGTTGCCTCTTTTAGGAATTTCAGTTGGAGGAATTACTCATGAATGATGTTTACTTAGATATAAAACACTTATATAAAAAATATCAATCAACAATTATTTTTGAAAATGATTCTATAACTTGTAAGAGAGGTGTAACTCTACTTGCCGGGCCTAATGGGGCAGGGAAATCCACTTTAATAAAGATAATTCTTGGGCTAATTGGACCAGATTCAGGGGAGATAGCACTATATGGTAATACTGTTGTGAAAGGTGTCTTAGATAATCAATTAAAACGGAAAATTGGTTTACAACTACAGAACGACAGTTTCCTTAAATCCGTAAAAGTTAAAGAATATATTGAATTGTACTCTCAAGTTTATGGTAATACTAGTTCGAAGTATGATATTGAAAAAATAAAAAATATATTAGGAGTCAATAGTCTATTTAATAAGTATGCATTCAATCTTTCGGGCGGTGAAAAGAAAAAATTATCACTTTTTTTAGCGCTTATCGGAGATAAAGACTTAATAATATTAGATGAGCCCACCGCAGGAATTGACGTTGAAATAAAGGTTAAAATAATAGAGGTTTTAAATTATCTTCGAACCCAAGGAGTTGATATTCTAGTATCATCTCACGATTTAGAAGATTTTTTTGAAAATTGCGATAATTTATTGATTATAAATAGAGGCAAAGTTTTCGAGGGAAATGTAAAGGAATTTTTAGATAAATTTAAAAATCTAGTCAAAGTTAAATCTACACCAAATTTAGCTCAAAAAACTAACAAAGCAAGTGTCGATATTTTTGGTTCTTCCTATTTATTGTTATCTGAGGAGGATTGCAAAGAAATTCAGAAGGAATTAATATTTCCTTTGACAATTAAAGATTATTACTTTTTGGCAATTAGTGAGGAGATTTAGGATGAAAGTATTTCTGACCTATCTAAAAATTGAATTATTGCGTTTTATACGCGAACCCATTAGTTTATTTTTTACTCTGATTTTTCCAATTATTCTAATTTATGTTTTTGGAGATAGTTTTGGTTCGGCATCAAATGGAGAAACAGGGGTAACATACTATAATTCTCTAGTTTCAATTGATCTTGCATTCTTAATATCCAATTTAACTCTAATGGGTGTTGGTAATGACTTGGCTATCCAGAAAGAAAGTGGTATTTCTGAAGCCAATGAACTACTTCCTATTAGTAATACAATGAAATTAATTGTTGAGTCTATATCTTATTTGTTGCTTTTATTTATTTCCACACTTCTAGTTAGTATGTATACATATTTCAATTATTCAGGTATTGAATTTAAAGGCTCAGTTAGTTTATATGCTTTCTTTATGATTGTTTCTTATTATGTTTTTGTTACCTTTGTTAAATTCGTTGTATCTTTTAACTATAGTGCAAGAACTCTTCAGCTCATTCTATCAGGTATTTTTTTCATTTTATTATTTGTCTCAGGAATAGTAATACCCAAAGAAAACCTACCACAAGCTTTGCAGGGACTTATTTATTTTTCCCCTACATATATTGTGTACTCTACCTTAGATGGTATTTGGAATGAAAACATTGTATTTCATACACTTATGATAAATATCTTATGGTTTAGTATTGCTATTATATGCTTCAGTATTTTAATAAAAATTAGGAAAAAAAGATGAAGGAATTAATAACAATTTGGGTAATAGCAACAGGATGTGTTGCTATTCATGAATTTTCACATGCATTAGCAGTAAAACTTTTCGGACAGAATATAACTAAAATCCAAATTGGCAAATTAGAAGTTTTATATTTTTCAAAAATATCCATAGGCTTACTACCTTTTAGTGGTTCTGTTAAATTTAAGATAGAACATTCACTCTCCACAATAAAGCAGATTATTATTTATATTGTAGGACCACTAGCGACAGGAATTCTATTATTATTTTGTTTTTATTACCAATTTTTATATAGAAATGCAGTTATTGCCATGTTAATAACTCAACTATTCTTCTCTATTTTTGGTGAAAAATCAGATATCTCTCAAATTGTATTTTTAATAAGGAGGACTAAATGAACACAAGTAGTAAATATCAATCTTATAAAATAAAAGTATTTAAAAACCTAAGGAATTACATTATTTTTAATGGATTGTTTATCATATTTAACTTAGTCGTTATTATGTTAAATGAAAATTACTCTTTTCCAAAAAATTTCTTTGCAATGTGGCCAATTCTTTGTTGGGGTGTTCCAACTCTAACAAGTTATATTAATCTACAAAGGATGAAAAAAGATGATTAAAAAGATGTGCCAGAGTTGCGGGAAGATTTTGAACAGAGAAAATAAAGGTACACTTGACAACGGGGTTTTTTCTGAAAACTACTGCAGCAGTTGTTTTCAGAATGGAGAATTCACAGAAATGCTAACTTTAGAGGAGATGCAAAATAAAGTGAGTTTAAGTATTGCTAAACATCCTATTCCCAAAAAAGTCAAACAGTATATTGTTTCAAATTTAGAAAATTTAGAACGGTGGGCACAGAGAGAAGAGGTTGATGAATGAAGATTTATATAATAAATAGTTGCAATATCAGTCATAATTACTTAGAGACTTACGAAACATATAAAGCTTATGAGGAATTAGAACGTTATTATGGTCCCTATGAACTTTTTACTAAAGTTACAACTTATTTTCGTTCTGTTAGCGAGCTACCAAGTTATATTGGTAAGGGAGTGTATTCAAATATCGACTATATTCTCCAAAAAATTGTTCATCGAGACTCTTTTAATCCTGAATTAACTAAGTCACTCTTTGGAGGGGGAAAAGGGAATAACTTTAGTAAAATTTTGATTTCGACACTAGGAGAAATGTTTGAAAGAATTCTAGGTTCATTTGCATATTATGAAGATAAAGAGAATTTTCTTTTTGGTAGTTACAAAGAACTTAGTAAGGAATACAACTTATTAAATCCTAAAGATTTACAAATATTTGCCAAAGAGCAACTGAAAAATAATGAAGTTTTCTATCAGGAATTTACAATTGAAAGTCAGCTAAGGTGGGTTAGAGGGAAGAAGTGGATTTCTGGAAACGAGATTTGGGTTCCAGCACAATTGGTCTATTTATTCTTTCCATTTGAACAATCTGGCGAAGATAAGATTGGTTACAGTACTAGTGGAGGTTTATCACTACATGATAATGAATTTTTAGCACTCTACCATGGTATCACCGAATGTATTGAACGTGACCAGATCAACCTAAGATGGTACAATAAAATTCCACCCGAACGAATCAATTATGATCAGTTAGAGGGGTTGAGTTTATATGGCAAAATTATTTTATCTGAAGCAAAGAAAACAAACAAAATTATTAGTTCACAGTATCATAATATGGATATGCATGACTTCCCAGTCATAACTACAATTTCCTATGATAATAGTTTAGATAAATTTTCATTTTGTGCTGGTGGAGGGGCAGGAGACGACCTTATTGAGTCTGTAGAGAGTTCGTTTAAAGAATACGGTCAAAGTGAACTGAATCTAAAATTACTTTTTTATAATCCAAATTGGTATTCATCACGATCAATGATTGAGCTTTTTGGCTTTGAGCCCGAGGAGTTTGATGTACACAATATACGTTTATTTTATGAGATTGTACCTTATTATGGTTTAAAAGATACTCGGCATAAACTGGATTGGTATATAAAAGATGGCGTAGAATATAAGACAAGAGAAACAAAAGGACGTGCTAGTGATGGAGAGGGAGTTTTCAAATCGATCTTAGGGACATATCAGATTGATCCAATTATTTTCGATTTTACTCCTAAAGATTTCAAGTACATAAAATTAATGAAATCATATATTCCTGAATTAACTCAGGCATTTTTACCAAACTATCCCTGCTTAGGTCATAAAAGATTCTATGAAGTGGCTTATAAAAATGGTTACTCAGATAAAATTTTGAACTATAAAGAATTAAATACAGAGCCGCTACCTTTCCCGTAAATGTTCTTTCTTTGAGGGGTGAGGGGAGATTATCTGCGATATAATATATGCTCGATTATTATCTAACTACGGTATTTCATGTATATTTTGATAGTCTCAATAAGGTATTTTAAAAAAATTATTTATAATATAATCCGAACAGGAAAGTTTATTTTTGATAAGAAACACTTTTTGGTTAAAATACAAATGGGGAACATCAATCTGAGGATTCCATTTTGTACATTGGATTTCTGTCAATATCCTAGACACATTTTGGGAGGAAAAATTGAGGGCTAGCGCCCTTTGGTTGCTAGTGATGGTAAAAACTTTACCGTCACTAAAAAGAGATAAGACAGTAGCTATTCTGAGGTTACTGTCTTATTTTTATCACTTATTGATCCATAAAAGGGCATGCTAAAAAGGTAAGCGCGTCATAACAAGGTATCTATCATTCATGGAGCTCCTCCTGT